>JAKCDN010000351.1 GCA_021841795.1 Acidobacteriota bacterium
GGCTGAATGCGCACCCCGGTAAAGTGGAAGCGCGCGCCGGTGCGGGCCAGCGCCGGTTCCACCAGGTCGAACTTGCCCGCCGAAACGCCCCCCGTAATGAGCAGCAGATCGGCGCTTTCGGCTCGGGCCAGCGCGGCGTCCAGCGATCTGGCCGTATCGCGCGCGATCGGCAGGCTCCACGCTTCGCCCCCCGCCGCCGCAATCATCGCGGCCAGCATGGCGCTCGACGAGTTGCGAATCTGACCCGGCCCCGGCCGGGCCGCAATCGGCGTCAGTTCGTCGCCGGTTGAAATAATCGCTACCCGCGGCCGCTTGTAAACCCTCAGGCGCGTCATGCCGCAGGAGGCTGCCAGCGCAATCTGCGCCGCTTCCAGCAGCGTTCCTGGCCGCAGCAGGGTCTCGCCCTTGCGCGCCTGCGCTCCGCGCAGCACAATGTTGTCGCCCGGCTTCATGGCGCGCGGTGGCACAAGCCGGATGCCCGGCGCCGCGGCCGTTCCGGCCGGCTCAACGTGTTCCAGCATCACCACCGCGTCTGCGCCGCGGGGAATGGGCGCTCCGGTCATGATCTCCCATGCGGCCCCTTGCGCCAGCCGTCCGGCGGGGGCATCGCCAGCGCGTGTTGTGCCCGTGATCCTGAGTGCTCCATGCGTTGAAATCTCAGCGGCCCGGCAGGCATACCCGTCGCGCGTGGAGCGGGCGAACGGCGGCTGGTCGGCATCGGCGCGCAGAATCTCTGCCAGCACGCGTCCCGCGGCGCGGCCCAGGGGTACGCTCTCAATCGCCGGCTTCGTCCGCGCCAGCCGCCGGGCGCGCTCGGCCACCACCGCTGTTGCTTCGGCGTAGCTCAGCAATGTGCCTGTTGGCAATGCCTCCGTTGATCGACCGGCCATGCAATGGATTGTAGACGGTAGCGCACGCCCGGGCGGTCGCGCGCAGTCAGAAGAAACAAAAGGCGCCCGCTATTGCGGACGCCTTTTGCTTGCGGCTCTCGAATGCGTTTCTATCGCTTCGCCTTGTAAGACGAGCTGATCTTCTCGCCGGCCTGTTGCAGAATGCCGGTAACCTCCTGCGCAAACTGCCCGGTCGGCGCCAGTTCCAGATACTTCTGGTAGGCTGCCGTGCAGTCGGCCGGAAGCACGATCCGGTTGGTCTTGGGATCCACTGTGGCGTTTTGCACCAGCCCTTGGCCCTTGATGTAATACAGAACCGCCAGATTCGGATCGGACTGGTTCGGGTCGGACTTGATGGCCTCGTCCGCTGCCGCCACCTGTGCCGGTCCGTTGTTCTGCTGGAAGAAGATGATCGCCTGATTCTTCATATACAGCAGCGCATTGCCCGGATCCGCCTTCGCGGCGGCATCAAAGGCCGTATTGGAGTCGGAAACCTTGCCCGTCCGCGCGTAGATCTCGCCCATGCCCTCCTGCGCCTGTCCGATAATCGCCATGCGCGGCTTCTTCGACGCGGTCTCAAGATCCACTGCCTTCTTGTAGGACGTGATGGCCGCATCGGTCTGCCCCAGCCCCGCCTGGCCGTAGCCCAGTTGATCCCACAGCAGGGCCTCGTCCGGCTTCAGCCCTGTGTCCTTCGTCATCGTGCTCACAATGTCGTTGTACTTCGCCGTCTTGATCTCCGCCGCCTTGTTGGCAATATCGGTCCTTGAGGCGGATGCGCCCAGGCTCTGCGTCGCGGCTGCTGTTGCCCCGTCGATGTCGCGCTTATCCTGTGTCACCTGCTTCAGATCGTTGTTGAGCTGGTTGATCAGAGCATTGGCCTTGAGCGCGTCGGCGTTCTGCTTCTTCAAATCCTCCAGTTGCTTCCGCTGGTCCGGCGACATCTTGTCCAGGTATTCCTGGCGCGACATGTCCACGTCCTGCTCCGTGTCCTGTCCGGCGACCACCTTTACGCCGCGAATGGAATCAACCATCTTCCCCGCCGGCGTGTCTGCCGCGCGATAGACCACCATGTATGTTCCCGCGGGTGCTTCGCCGGTGTAGCTGCCGGAGTCGTCCACCGGAAAGGTGTACTTCAGGGTGGCGCCGCCATCCGTCGAGAGGCTCACCGTTCCGCTTCCCTGCGGCTGGCCCGTGGGGTTGATGACCTTGCCGTGGATCTTGCCGTTAGTCGCCGCAGCCGCCTGCTGTGCATGAGCGGGCATCATCGCCAGCGCCAGAACTGCCGCGGCGGCCAAGCCCAGCCAACGTGAAACAGTACTTTTCATCTCGTCTCCTTGAGAGCGGCAGGATCTTCTTCCCGCAGGCTCAAAATATCTCCAAAGTCACAGGCGCCACGGGTTAAACTCACCCGTCGGAACGCAATTGTGGGCAGAACCCACGTTAAATCCAACCCAGTACCCTGCACAAGAGGGCCGCGGATATTGACCCCTCGGCAAACCGGGAACCAGGTGCGGCTCACGTTTGTCTTGACGGAGATATCCGCCCTTAAGTTCCCAGTTTGAGCCACACCGGCGACGACTCTCATGGTAGTGTGGTCGGCCCCGATGCGCGTGTGGCCTGTATCACACTGCAGGAATTGCCGATTCTCCTCCGTTGGACGGTGAAACTGGACTGCCGTCGGACCATGGACCCTTCGGATTCCTGTCGTCGGCGCCGGCGCGTCTCCGGCCGGCCCGTCGCTGCAAGGCCCTAAAATTGAAAGATGGGAACGGAAATCCGCAATGCAACTGCGGCCGATGTTGCGCAGATTCTGGCCTTTATCCGCGCCTTGGCCGCCTATGAGCGCGCCCCGGATGCGGTCGTGGCCACTGAGGAGGGTCTGCTGCGCGACGGCTTTGGCCCTCACCCGTTCTACTCCTGCCTGATCGCCGAGCATGACGGCCAGCCCGCCGGCTTTGCCCTGTTCTTTTACAACTACTCCACCTGGATGGGCCGGCCCGGCATCTACCTCGAAGACCTGTTTGTCCTGCCGCAGCTCCGCGGCCTCGGCATCGGCAAGGCGCTGCTGAAGCGCGTAGCCGCCATCGCCGTTGCCAACGGCTGCCAGCGCCTGCAGTGGGAGGTTCTGGACTGGAATACCCCCGCCATCGATTTCTACCGCGCCATGGGCGCCGAATTTCTGGACGAGTGGCGCAACGTGCGTCTCGGCGGAGACGCCATCCGCCGCCTCGCCGAAGGCGTTGCCGTGCCCGTCCAGCACCAGGATCAAGCGGAGGCTCGGTCGTGAAGATTCGCGTTATTGGAGGTGGGCTCGCCGGGCCTGAGGCTGCGCTCACTGCGGCGCGCCTG
>JAKCDN010000018.1 GCA_021841795.1 Acidobacteriota bacterium
CCTGCAGGAACCTGGCGGCGCAGCGCCCACCAGCTCGAGTACACATCGCCGGACCAGACCGTCGCGCCATTGCGCTGTTGGCCCATGAACGCCGAGCGAGTCAGCAGAAACACCCGCTTGTCGGGATTTACCTGCCTCCAGCGCTCCTGCACGCCGCCCGTATGTAACAGAGGAAAGATATTCGTGTATTCCAGCCCCGGCCCGATAGCAAGCTGCTTGTCGCGCAGAATCGCGTCTCCCACATGCGGCCAAGCCTCCTCCGGCTCTGAACTGTCCAGCCAGAAGGCGTCCCACCCCTGCGCAAATAGTTTGCCTACGAACCGATTCCAGAAAAAGTCCACGGCTGCGGAGTTTGAAGGATCGTAAACCTGCGCGCCCGGCACGTCGAAACCTTTCCGCACGATCTCCTTCCAGTTCTCCGCGCCGGCGTCCATCATCGCCCACGCTGAGATCATTGCATGCACGTGCTCCTCGTGCAGCGTCTTCAACTCGCCGGGCACATCTGTGTAGCCCGCATTGAAGACCGGATCCCCCTTGCCGTCGGGCTTCCACCAGAACCAATCCTGCACGATCGCATCTATGGGAATATGCCGCGCCCGGTAGGCGGCCGCGATCGCGAGAACCTCCGCCTGCGTCTTGTAACGGTCCTTGGACTGGAAGAATCCATAGGCCCACTCCGGAAACAGCGGCACATGCCCTGTCATCGACCGGTACAGGCGAATGATAGCGTCCGGCTGCGGTCCATAGATCACGTAATAATCAATCTGCGGCGCCGCCATCGACTCCAGATTCAGCTCCAGCGGGAACCGGTTGTCCACATAACTGAACGAAGCCGTATTCCAGAGGATCGCGTAGCCCTTGCTCGATACCAGCAGCGGTATGGCGATATCTGTGTTGTTCTGCCCAAGCTCGACGGTGCTGCCGCGGTAGTTGAACAGGCCACTCTGGTGCTGCCCCAGCCCATACAGGGCCTCGGTGGCATCCGGACCGAAACGGTCTTCGATGTGGTAGAGCCCGTGCGCCGTCGAGGGCAGGTAGGTGCGCGGAAGGTCGGCCCTCTCCTGCACCAGCGTCGCACCTGCGGCGGTCTTCACCGTCAGGTTCCCACTTTCTACATGCAGCGTGACGGCAAGACGTGCGGTGGACAGCGTAGCCGCATTGTCCGCCTGGCTGAACTCGAAGCGGCTCCCGGGACAGGCCTCGCGTCTGTCTAGCATCCACGGCTGTTGCTCTGCCGCAGCCGGCACGCCTGCGGGTCGCGCTGTCACGTGAATCACCGAATCTCCGCAGACCTCAATGGCGAGGGTCTCACGGTCGTTGTGCGCCATGAGGCCTGCCGGCGATTGGGCAGCTTCCATGACTGAAGGGTGCGGCAACGATCCACCATGAATCTGAGCGGCGATCGGCAACACCCAAATCGCCGTGATGGTAAAAAGTGCGGTTTTCAGGCCGACAAATCTGGCTGGATACAAGGTCCACCTCGCAAGAGCCGGCAGGCTCATGAAAAACGGCCCCCGCATCTGCGGAGGCCGTTGGGTAATTCGCATCGCGCATCGTGCGCTTAGTGCATCTGGCCGTTCTGGTCCATCGTAATGCCACCCGGGCCCTGATTCTTCTTCGCTTCGTTTTGCTTGCGCATATCCATGGCCTTGTGGGTCCAGTCTTCAGCCATCGCCAGATCCTGTGCCACCGCAGCTGCATTGCCGTAATCCACATCCGCCTTGTTGCGGTAGATCAGATTCAGATACTGCATCGCGTCGTCGTAGTTCGGCCGGTTGTCCACTGCCATCGTCAGGTACTTCAGGCCCTCATCGACAAGGGGAGCATTCTCCTTGGCAAGCGGCTCCATCACCTTCTTGGGCGCCTTCACGTTACCCTTGCCGTCGTCGTTCAGCCCGGCAGCCTGCAGCGCGTCCAGCTTGTTCTGGTGCGCCTTCTTCCAGTCGATCACGCCTACTGTATAGGCCGCTTCGGGATCCTTGGGGTCGATCGCCAGCACCTTTTTCTGCCAGATTTCGGCATTATCCATTTCGTTGATACTGAAATAGATTCCCGCAATCTGCTTGATACTGTTCACATCGTTTGGATTTTGCGCCAGCACCTGCTTGAAAATGTCCATCGCCTGATTGGCGGTCTTGAGATTCTCGGGCGTACTCATGCCCGGCACCACATTTTGTGCCAGCGCCGTAGCCAGATACGTCTTGGCCATCGGCAAGGAGGGATCTAGCGCTGTGGCTTGCTGAAAGTGCTCGATGGCCTCGTCGTAGTGGCCGCTCTTGTAGGCGTCCACGCCCTTGTTCAACTGGTCTCGTGCTTCCAGTTGTTTGCACCCGCTCATGGCAAGCGCCATACCGCCGAACATCACCGCGAGCACCCAAAAACGTCCGGGTCGATTCATGTTTTTATCCTTCTCCTGCAGGCTCGGGCCGTCGGGGTCCGACCTGGAATCTCAAGCAGCCTGCCTCAGGCGGGGCATCCCGCGCCAGCCTTGAAACGATGCTTCACTCGCGCTTCTATCAAGAGCCGAGCGAAGGAGACTGGCCTATTGGCCAGCCTGAATCTTGGGGGTCATCAGTCCGATGTGGTCCACATTGGCAGCCTTGCCAATATCGATGACATCTGCGACATAGGAAAAGTCCACGTTGTCGTCGCCCTTGATGAACATCACACGCTCGGCGCGGTTGGCGTAAATATCCGAAAGCTTGGGAAGCAGATCGGAACGGTTCACGTCCGTGTCGTTGATCTTGTACTCGGGCGTCGTGCAGGCGGTATTCGGGCACAGCACTTGCACAACAATGGTGCGGTCGTTCGGCTCGCTCTGCTTCTGCGGGTTCTTCGGTGGCTGAGGCACCAGCGCCTCAAGTCCCTTCGGGGTCACCGGAACAATCACCATGAAGATGATCAACAGCACCAGCAAAATGTCGATCATCGGAGTTACATTGATCTCCGACATGTTGCTGCCGCCACCACCCATAGACATTGCCATGGCTTTTACTCCTCGTCGTTTTCTCGAAATCGTTCAGCGTGCAAGATCCGCGCGGACTTATTCCCCCGCGGGCTGATTGCTGTCGCGCTTTTGTGTCAACAAATTAACCGTGTCCACGCCCGCCGTGCGCACATCGTCGATGGCGTCTTCTACGGCCTTGAACTGGGCGCGGCGGTCGGCGCGAACGAAGATGGTTTTGTCGGTCTTATCGGCGAGCTTGTCGCGCACTGCGCTGCCAAGCTGGGAGGAGTCGATCCGGTTCTGGCCGAGGTAGATCGCTCCGTCGCGGGTCACCGCAACCACGACCGCATCTTCCTTATCGGCATCCGGCATCGCCGTGGCATTCACCACTGAGGCCAGGTCGATCGCCACCTTGTTCTGCAACATCGGCGTGATGACCATGAAAATGATGAGCAACACCAGCATCACGTCGACCATCGGAGTGACGTTGATGTTGGAATTTACCTTTTTTCCTTCGTTGCGAACCGTGATTCCCATTGCGGGGCTCCGTGCGTTTAGATTTTTTGCCGGGCTGTCTCCGGCCTGACAACAAGCAGGCAGCCTGCAGATAGTGAGAAGTTGCCGGGCGCAAGAGCTTCACATCCTTCGCCCGGCAAGATTCGCGCTCAAGCCGGCAGCCTTACGCCCTTACTAGCGCTTGTGGCTCTGCTTGATAAAGTAGTCCACCAGTTCGCTCGATGAGTTGTCCATCTCTACGTCGAATGCTTCCACGCGTCCGGTGAAGTAGTTGAACGCCATAACCGCCGGGATCGCCACTAGCAAGCCGAACGCCGTCGTCACCAGGGCTTCTGAAATACCGCCGGCCACTGCACCGATACCTGCAATCTTCTGGGTAGCGATCGCATCGAATGCGTGCAGAATACCGACCACAGTTCCAAACAGTCCCACGAACGGCGCCGTTGAGCCGATGGTTGCCAGAACCGAAAGGCCCCTCTTGAGCTTGGCGTGAACGATCGCCTCGGCGCGCTCCAGAGCGCGGCCTGCACTGGCAATCGTCTCGTCCGTCGCCTGTCCTGAGGATGCGCGGAACTCCTGCAGACCCGCGGTCACCACTTCGGCAAGATGCGACTTCTTATTGCGGTCCGCAATCTTGATCGCTTCCTCAAGCTTCGAGTCCTTCAGCGCTCCCGCAACCTTCGGCGCAAACTCGCGCGACTGCTTGCGGGCCGCAGAAAAGTAAAGGTAACGGTCGATCATCACCGCCAGTGACCAGACCGACTCAATGAACAGGACGATGGCCACCGTGCGGGCCAGCCACGCCATGTGATTCCACAGTTCGAGGGGGCTGAAACCTACCGACTGCCCCTCTTCCTGGAAGAAAGCCAGGCTGTTGACGATATGCGAAGCGTAATGTGTGAGCTGAGCGTGAATCACTGAATCGTTCCTCCTCAGGAGATTCTTGTTTTTCATGAGCCCGCCGCGGCGGGCTCTGCAAGGAATGCGGTCCCTTCAGGAATCCGCATTCGGGTCAAAAGCACTACTCCCCACCAGACCACAGCAGGGAGCCGGAAATTGCGTTACCCACCCAGAGTAAAGATCACATTGACCGTAGTGTCAACTTCGACCGGCTCGTTGTTGAGCAGGTAAGGACGGTACCGCCACTGCCGCACTGCATCCAGCGCCGCCTGCTGCAGCATAGCCGGTCCACTAATCACACGAAGATTCTCGATCGTGCCCGACTTCGAAATCGTCGCCTGCAACACCACCGTGCCGGAAACACGTGCCGCCTTCGCAATCGGCGGATACATGGGTTGCACCTTCTGGATCAGCATGCCCACAGCCACACCTGCTGAGATATTGATCTTCTTCGGCGGCGCAGCCTTAACCGTCGGCGCATTACCGCTGCCGAACATGCTGCCCATTACCCCGCCACTACCGCCCATTCCTTCCATGCCTGCCACGCCAAAGCTTGACGGTGGCGCTTCTTTTTCAGAGACCATCTGAATATTGTGCGGAATCTTGGTCGGCGCCGTGAGCTGATTATTCATCATCTCCGATTGCACGTGCACCACATGAACCTCAGGCGGCGGCGGCGGTGGTGGTGGTGGAGGCGGCGGTGGAGGCAGCGTCAACACCGTCGCCATCAACTGTGTCGGCAACGCCTCGGGATAGATCAGCGGAATCAGAATTAGCAGAATCAGTACACCGGCGTTGATCATGCCGGTAAACAGCATCCAGCGACCGCTCTTGGTCTTAATTCTGCTCCCGGATTCAAATGTGGAGTCTTCAAACATAGCCAGCCTCGGAATCGGGTTTGTTACTCCTATTTTAGACACCGCGGGAGGGGGAATTGTTCCCGACTCGAAAATTCCTCAAAAAGGAGCGAGACAACCTTATCAGAACTGCCTTCCAGCTGCAAAAGCTGCTCTAGAATTGGTGCAAACTCGCCCTTCCCGCCCTTCGCGCCGCTCCGTCTCATTTCCACTGCGGCTCCCCCGGCGGGCCCTCTTGCTTCCGGCACTGCCCGTGCAGCACCGGCCCCTTCCGCGCATCCGGGCACGCAACTCCGCGCCCGGCACCATTTTGCTTAACGACCACGCTTCCCCGCTGGGAGCGAAACCGTCTTGCCCGTACTGGCCCGCCATTCCTGCCATGCCACCAGCATCGGCGCCGCCACGGCGATAGACGAGTAAGTTCCGATCAGGATACCCACAACCAGCGCAAACGAGAATCCGTTCAGCACCTCACCGCCAAAGACAAACAGAGACAGCACCGTGAGAAATGTCAGGCCCGACGTCAGCACCGTCCGGCTCAGCGTCTGATTAATGCTGCGGTTCACCAGATCGGGAAGCGCCTCTTTGCGGCTCAGCCGCAGATTCTCGCGAATGCGGTCGAACACCACAATGGTGTCATTCATCGAGTAACCCACCAGGGTCAGGATCGCGGCAATCACGGTAAGGCTGATCTCCTTGCCTGTCAGCGCGAAGGCGCCCACCGTGATCAGCGTGTCGTGAAATACCGCCACCACCGCGGCCACGCCGTAAATCAACTGGAAGCGGAACCACAGATATACCAGCATGCCCAACAGCGACCAGAGCACCGCCCGCGTCGCCTGCATCTCCAGTTGATGGCCCACCGTGGCGCCAACCGTGTCCACCTTGATGCCGTTGTCGTTGAAGGGATTGTCGTAATGAGCGCGCAGCGCGTCCACGATCTGCTGCCGACCCTGGTCGAGCGTCGACTCGTCGCTCTGCCGCGGAAGGCCGATGAGCACCTCGTTCAGATCCGGATGGCTGGTATCGTAGTTCTGAATGCGCGCGCCGTGGATTCCCGCCGCCTCGACCGCCTTACGAATGGCCTCTATGTCCGGACGATGCGTAAATTGCACCTGCACCTCGGTGCCGCCGCGAAAGTCCACACTCAACGGCACCGGCGTACCAATATGCGACAAGTTCCAGGCCATCTTCGCGATCCCGGCCACACTAAAAATCATGGAAAAGGCCAGGAAGTACCACTTCCACCCCAGCCAGTTCACCTTCGGGTTATGAAAAAATTCCACCGCTTCTCTTCCCTTCTCTTGTGAGCCTGTATCGGGCAGCCTGCTACCCTGCAGCCCAGTCCCTAGATGGACACCATCTCGCCCGGCTTCAGCTTGTTCAGGTGCGCCTCGAAGATCACGCGCGAGACATACACTGCGGTGAACAGGTTCGCCAGCAGACCGAACGTCAGCGTGGTGGCAAATCCGCGCACCGGCCCAGTTCCGAACAGGAACAGGAAGGCCGCCGATACGATCGTCGTCACGTGCGTATCGACGATCGTGATCCAGGCATGCGCAAAGCCCTGATCCACCGCCGCCGAGGCCGCCTTGCCCGCGCGAATCTCCTCGCGGATCCGCTCGAAGATCAGCACGTTCGAGTCCACGCCCATACCAATGGTGAGAATCACGCCGGCAATACCCGGCAGCGTCAGAGTCGCTCCGGTGAAGCCCAGGAAGCCCAGCAGGATCACCAGGTTCAGGAACAGCGCCAGATCCGCGTTGATGCCCGATCCCTTGTAATAAACCAGCATGAACGCCCACACCAGCAGCACCCCGGCCACTGCCGCCGTCACGCCTTCGCGAATCGAGTCTGCTCCGAGCGATGCGCCCACCGTGCGCTGCTCCAGATACACCAGAGAGGCCGGTAGAGCACCCGTGCGCAGCATCTTCGACAGCATGGTCACTTCGTCCTGCGAAAATGATCCTGTGATCCGGCCCGTATCGCGTATGCCGTTTTCGATCCGCGCTACCTCACGGATGCGGCCGCCCATCACAACCGCCATGTACTTGCCCACATTCGCGCTTGTGTAGTCGTAGAAGCGCTCACCCGCCTCGTCGGTCAGCGTAAACTGCACCTCCCGCTGCCCGGTGTTGGAGTTGATGCTGGGCTCCGCCGACCGGAAATCGGTTCCGGAAACCACCGGCGCGCGCTCGACGATAAACACCCGGTCGGCATCTGAGCCAGTCGCCATGGTTCCCGAGCCGTGCAGAATCTCTTCGTCGGGCGGCAGCGCGCCACTCACGCTCGCCAGCGCCGACTGCTCGTCGGCAAATCCCTCGCCGTCACCGATCACGGGATGAATCTCAAGCCGCGCCGTCGACTGGATGATCGCCTTCACCTTGTCCAGATCGCTGATCCCCGGCAGCTCCACCAGAATCTGGTTGGCGCCCAGGCTGTAGGGCGCGATCATTGGCTCGCTCACGCCCAGCGCGTCCACGCGGTCCCGAATGGTCTCGATGGCCTGGGACACTGTCTTCTGCTCCAGATCCTTCTCCACCAGCGGCTTCATCGTCAGCGTCCAGGAGTTCTCCGTCGCGCCCGCGTTGATGTCGTACTCGCTGGAAAACTTCCCTTCCAGCAGTGAGCGCACATCGCTTGCCTTGTCGGCGGGAGTTCCATCGATCTCGATCAGCTCCGGATTCTTCGGATCCGGCTTCATCACTTGCGAGTAAGCGAACCCACCCGTCTTCAACGCATCCCGCACTCTCGCCGCGGCGCTGTCAGTCTCGTCGCTCACGGCTTCCTGGACCTGCACCTGCAGAATCAGATGCACGCCTCCCTGCAGATCCAGGCCCAGGTGAATGTGCTGCTGCATGGCCGCCAGCAGATCCCTGCCCGTCACCCCTTGCGGGATCCTGAAGATGCCGTAAAGGAAGATCAGCAGGACCGCTACAATCAGGGCAATTTGGTTCTTGAGATTTTTCTTCATGGTTTCAATTCTCTTTATCAGTCTCCCAGCCGCAGTCCTTCAATAACTTGCGTCAGACCGGCCGGTCCATCCCCGCTCATACCGCTAGCTCCCCACACCCTGCTAGCTCCGCCGCTTCCTACTTCTCCGCGGACTCATCCTGCGTCGTTACCGATCCGATCGCTGTCTTGGCCACTTCCAGTTTCAGGTTGTCCGGTGCCACGCGAAGAATAATTGCGTCGTCCTTAATGGAGATGATCACGCCGCGAATTCCTCCCGCCGTCGTCACCCGGTCGCCTGGCTTGATGTTGGCCAGCATCTGCTGCCACTGCTTCTGCCGCTTCTGTTGCGGGCGGATCATGAACAGGTAAAGCAGCGGAATAAACAGCAGGATCGGAAGCAGCATTCCAAGACCGCCGCCCGCTGCCGGGGACGGCCCAGCGCCCCACCATATCAGAGTTGCCAGAACATTCATCCTATGCCTACATCCTTTACTCGTTCCGCAGCCGGTCGCAGCCGGCCCGGAGCACAGGCACACACAGCCTTTCCGGCCGGTGGCGCGAAAAATTTGTATCGAAACTTGTCTGCGGGAATGGTCCCCGGGACGCTTATATTTGCCGCCCCAGGCTCCGGAAGGAGGGTCCGATTGCGCAGCTCAGAAACTCCTGAAGTTCCCCCGTCTGCGCCGGCCGCAACTCCCTGCTACCGCCTGCTTCCTGTTCGACACAGCCCTACTTCCGGCTCCCCGTGCGCGGACCATGGCGACTGCCGCCCGTTCATCCCGCCCAGGGTTGCCAAAAGAAAGCCTGAATTAGATAAGAAATGTGCAAGCATGCCGGTGTCAAGAAGTAGGGCTGCCGGAGCCGGTGAACCGGCCCTATTGAATCCTGAAAAGCCTACCAATGCGACGGAGATGGCCTCCGCACGCGCCTCTCCGTTCAAGCCCCCATCGACTCTTTTAATGGAACCCTTACAAACCCCGAATGCCCTCTTTATTCAATTCGGAGCCTCTTTGATATATCGGCCCGCACTGTGCGCAACATCCTCGTACGGGCCTCGAATCCGCGCTCACCCGAGGAGCCTCCCCAATGAAAATCTACTTTGACGCCGAGATACTCTGGCTGCTCCCGCTGGGATTTGCGCTTTGGTTTCTCGTCTGGGTGCTCTGGCACTGGTGGCGCGAAAGCCGCCGCCGCACATGAGCGGAAGCTCCGGACAAACTCCCGCCTGGCTGTTGGCGGACAGCAGCACAACCCCGGAGCCGGGCTGCAATCAATCCTCGCCAGCACAGGCCGGCCACAGTCCAGCGCGGATCTGCCCTTCGCAGGAGCCAGCCCTGCGCATAAATCAGCACGCGTTACTTTCCCGCCCCGTTCTCCGGCGCGGTCTCATCATCCCCCGTATCCTCCACCAGCACCGCCGATCCCGGAACAATTGTGTACGCCTCCTCACTCTTCCCCGTGGGATGAAACGTCACCCGCAGCGGATCCCGCTCCCACCCCGGCAGCGGACATGCCGGAGCCGTCTTATTCCCCCCATCGAACCCCGCAATCTTCTTTGCCAGCACCGGCTTGCGCACCGACAACTGCGCCACTACCGCATACAGGCTCTTGCCGCTCGCCGTCAGCCCGCAGTAGGCCGCATAATCGCGGAACCAGCTCACCTGGCTCACCCCGGGATCATAGTCCGGAAGATGCAGCGCCGTTACGTGCCCCGTCGCGCGATCCACCAGCAGCCATGGCCCCCGCTGCCACACCCAGCGGCTACTGGCCGCCACGCCTCTCTGCTCCGGAGGGTCCGAAGGCAGCGTATCGTTCACGCGGATCGCCCGCCGCACTACAAAACTGCGGTCCGTCACATCGTGCGCGTCGCCTGTGGTCCACTCCTTCAGCACTCAGTCCACCAGCAGCGCGCGAATCCTCAGCGACTCCTCACCCTCGGCATCTCCCGAGGGATCGCCCTCTTTCGAGTAAGCAACTTTGTGCATCGCCCCCAGAACGACGCTATGCGTCCTGTGCACCGTCGCCCGGCTTGTTACTGGGATTGTGAAAAAGATCGAGATCAGTAGAACGATAAAGGCACTACTCCACCGGCCGTGCATGCGTGTGCTGCTCCTCGCCAATCAGCGATCCGTCCTGCGACCGTTGCTCCCCCGGCAACTCTCGCCCCGCCGCTTCCATCCGCATCATCAATGCGCTCTGCATTGCCTTAAACGGGCTCTCCTCCTGAGCCGGATCTGGCACACTTCAGCGCCGATACCACTCGAAGGTTCCGCGGTTGCCCTTCTGCGCAAGACCGATTATCAGAAACACGCCTCTGGAATTACCGCACTTCCGCTCTCCTCGCTCTCCGAGGCGGAACATTGCTTCGCCATCACTCCGCTGCAAACTCAAATCTCCGCTGATTCCACCGCACGCGCCACCCGGAACGCTGTGCTCTCGCCCATGTGACGCGCCAGCACCTGCATCCCCACCGGCAACCCCGCCTGCGTCGTACCGCAAGGCGTTGTCACGCCGCAGATCCCCGCCAGGCTCGCCGTCACCGTGTAGATATCGGCCAGGTACATCGACAGCGGATCCCCCGTCTTTTCCCGTATCCGAAACGCCGGAAACGGCGATGTCGGCGTCACAATCGCGTCCACTTCAGCGAATGCGCGCAGAAACTCCTCCGCCAGAATCCGCCGCACCTGCTGCGCCTTCCTGTAGTAGGCGTCGTAATATCCCGCCGAAAGCGCATAGGTTCCCAAAAAGATCCGCCGCTTCACCTCGGCGCCAAATCCCTCGTCGCGCGAGCGCGAGTACATCTCCGCAAGCGTCCCCGCACGTGCCGAGCGATACCCGTACCGCACGCCGTCGAACCGGGCCAGGTTCGCGCTCGCCTCCGCCGTTGCCGCCAGGTAATAGGTGGGCACGGCGTACTTCGTGTGCGGCAGCGAGATCTTCTTCACCGCGCACCCCGCGGCCTCAAGCGCGGCAATCCCCTTCTCGATCGCCGCCCGCACCTCCGCGTCCAGCCCTTCGCTGAAGTACTCCTCCGGCACTCCGATGCGCAGACCTGCAGCCGGCTTGTCGCTCTCTGCGGCGTAATCCTCTACCGGCGCGGCGGAACTCGTCGCGTCCTTCGTGTCGTGGCCCGCGATCGCTCCCAGCACCGTCGCCGCGTCGCGCACATTCCCCGCAAACGGCCCAATCCGGTCGAGCGAGGAAGCAAAGGCGATCAGCCCGTAGCGCGAAACCCGCCCCCAAGTCGGCAGCACGCCCACCACTCCGCAAAAGCTCGCCGGCTGCCGGATCGACCCGCCAGTATCCGTGCCCAGCGTCGCCACCGCCAGATTCGCTGCCACCGCCGCCGCCGATCCGCCGCTCGACCCGCCCGGCACACGCTCCGTGTCCACCGGATTGCGCACCGGTCCGTAGGCTGAGTTCTCATTCGATGAGCCCATAGCGAACTCATCGCAATTCACCTTGCCCAGCAGCACCGCGCCCGCGGCCTCCAGTCGCGTCACCGCCGTACAGTCATACGGTGGCTCATACCCCTTCAGCATCTTCGACCCCGCAGTCGAGGGCGCGCCCTGCATCACCAGCACATCCTTGATACCCATCGGCGCCCCGGCCAGCGCCGGTAGCGGATCGCCTTTCGCCGCCAGTTCGTCTATTCGCGCCGCCTGCGCCAGGGCGCGCTCCCGCGTCGCGCTCAGATATACATTCAGCGCCGGATTCTTCGCGTCGATGCGCGCATAATACGCATGCGCAAGATCGACCGCCTTCACGCGCCCAGCGGCAATCCCCTCCCGCAGCGCAGCTAGCGTCTGCGGCTTCTCCACATAATGACTGGCAGTCTTTGTCTCAGTCGGCAATCTCAATTCCTCTGCAAACTTTTCAGATTTCCTGTTCCTTCAGCCCGGGCCCCTACCGCTCAATCACCTTCGGCACCTTGAAGAATGCTCCATCCGTCTCCGGCGCCTGCTGCATCACCGTGCTGCGCGCCAGCGAAGTCTCCTGCCGGTCGGCGCGCGTCTCGGCAATCGCCTCGCTCTCCAATTCGCTCACCTGCGCCAGCGGCTCTACCCCCGTGGTGTCGATCTGGCTCAGTTCCGCCACATAATCCAGAATGGCGTTCAGGTCGCGCAGCATTGGCTCGATCTCTTCCGGGGCCAACTCCAGATGCGCCAGTTCTGCCACCCGTTCAACGTCTTTCACCGTGACCTTCTCAGCCATGCGCTCTCTCTTCTCCGGGCGCTTTCCTCTTCCCGTTCGCAACCCCGCGCGCCGCGCTCCCGAAAGTCAAGTATAGCGGGTGAGCGATCGGACCTAGCTGCCTCGCACAGAGTGCTGTCCCTCTGCCCAAAGCCTCAATCCACCGTCAGCACAAGGTCCACCGACTGCGACATCCCGTTGGCGCTCACCGCGACCGGAATGGTATACGTCCCCGTGGGCGTCCCCGTGCCGCCGCCCGCTCCGACCGTATTGCCGTTGCCCCCGCCTGCACTGGTGCAGCTGGACATGCCCCAGGCCAGCATCGCAAGCAGAAGCGCAAGTTGAAGCATCGTGCGGCGGCGGAAGATCGCCAGCGGCAGCAGTAGCGCACCACAGGCCAGAGGCAGTGCCTGCCACGGCCCGGACCGCTCCCCGCGTGGCCTCTCGTTTCCCGGCCCTTCCAACCTTGCCTGCGGACCGTTGGTCGACACCTGCACCTGCACATTGCCCTGCACACCGGCGTTCAGCGTCTCCGTCGTCGGGTTGAACAGACACAGCGCATCGCTCGGCAGTGTGCCGCAGTTCAAACTAAAGCTGCCGCTCGCTCCTGCTGGCGAAATCACCAGCGTGTAATCCGCCGTCTGTCCCCGCACCACGCTCTGGCTGGATGCCCCTGAAAACGCCACGGTAAAGCCGAATCCGCTGCCCTGCAGCCCGGCTACGGCCGGCGCGCCGACATCGCTCGAGCTCACCGTCAGCGTGCCGTCCGCCGCGCCGCCCGCCGTCGGCGCAAACACCACGCCTGCGGTGCAGGTCGCGCCCGCCGCAAGGCTTCCCGCGCAGTTCGTCTGCGTCACGCTGAACGGCATCGCCGCCGCCAGTGATACCGCTCCGATCGTGTACCCCGTGGAGTTACTGATAGTCACCGTCTGCGCTGCGCTCGTCTGCCCCATGGCCACCACCTGAAAATCAAGCTGCGCCGGACTGATCGTGAGCCCGCTCGCCAGTTGCGCTGAGCCATTCAGCGTAACCGCGGCCGCCGCCACGCCCGGCGTCGACGACGACACCGCCAGCATTGCCGCAATCGCGCCCGTGCCCTCCGGCGTAAACTCCACCAGCGCCGTGCAGCTTGCTCCGCCCTTCAGCATCGCCCCGCAGGTTGTGGATGCAACCGTGTAGCTCGACGCCGCCGCTCCCGAAAAGGCAAACCCGATGTTGGCCATCGCCGAAACACCCGTATTGGTAACGGTCACGGTTTGCGGCGCGCTGGCCGATCCCGGCTTCTGGTTGGCAAAGGTCAGGCTCTGCGGTGAAATGCCGAAGACCGGCGGCGTCACTCCCGTTCCGCTCAGCGCGACCGTCTGCGTCTTCAGCGCATCCGAGATCGTCAGGGTACCGCTCTGCGCGCCCGTCTGCGTGGGAACAAAGGCAACCTCGATTGTGCAGACCGCTCCGGCTGCCAGTTGCGAACTGCAGTTGTTCGTCTGCTCGTATTCGCCCGTGACCGAGATCGCGATTCCAGTCAGCGCCTCACCGCCAACATTCGTGATCGTGACCGGCATCGCGGTCGATGCTGCTCCCTCCGAGGTTGCGGGAAACCCAAGCGACGCAGGATTCACGATGTCAGTCGGCGGCGCCACGCCGGTCCCCGTAAGCTGCACCGTCTGCACGCCCGCCCCGTCCGTCAGCGTCAGCGTGCCCACAAAAGTGCCCGTCGCGGTGGGTGCAAACTCCACCTGGATTTGGCAGTCGCTGTTGGCGACCAGGCTTCCGGCGCCGCACGCATTGCCCCCCGCCGGAACCACAAACGGGGCTGTCACCGCGATGCTGCCGACCGGCGTCGCCGCGCCGCCGTTAGCCACTGTGATCGAGAGCGGCGCTGAAATCTTCCCCTCTTCCTCCTGGCCGAAGTTCTCCGCCGCCGGTGTCAGATTCACCGCGCTCGCCCCGCCTCCCGTGCCGTTCAGGTCCACGGCGATCTGTCCGCCATAGACGTTCGCGTAGATCGTCATTGCGCCGCTGCGCGGGCCCGTTGCCTGCGGCGTAAATGTCACTGAGACCATGCAGCTCGATCCCGGCGCGATCGTTTGGCCGGTGCAATTGTCCGTGGACTCGTTAAAGTCTCCGCTGAAAACAATCGACGTGGGCGTCAGTGCGGCATTGCCCGTGTTGAACACTGTCACAGTCTGCGCCGGGCTGGTGGCGTTGAACGCCTGGCTGGCAAACGTGAGCCACGCCGGGCTCACCGATGCCGCTGCCAACGCCGCGTTCGCCGTAAAAAGCGGTGTCTCCCAGATGCCGCGTCCATACGTCGCTGCCACCAGCACCGGCGCGGATGAGCCCGCGGGCGACGTGCTTAGCGCCACCGCCGGAGCTTCCGGTAGTCCCGTCCCGAACGCCGCCCAGCAAGCCGAGCCCGATTGCGCGCACGAACCCGCCTGCGCCGTAAAGTACACGCCGATGTCGGTGGCAACATACACCGTGTTGGCATTCCCAGGATCGATGGCCACGCCGCTCACCGGCACGCGCGGCAGGTTCGACACGATCGTGCTCCACGTCGCTCCGCCGTCGGTCGAGCGATACACCACCTGAATCGGCTGAGCAAAGTTCTGCATCCCCTCCACCGTCACATACACCGTTTTACCCGTGACGTCATGCGGATCGATTGCGATGCTCGATATATCCAGTCCAAAGTAATTCAGCGCCCTCGAGTCGTTGGTCACCGGATTCAGCGTCAGGTCGTTCCACGTGGGTATTGCGCCGGACAACGGGTCATACACCGCGCTGAGCACGTGCCCTGGCAGCAGGGAGCCATTGGTCGCTGAGCCATACATGCCCACGTAGATCATCTCCCCACCCGAGTTCAGGGGCATCGCCGCCATCGCGCGGATCAGCGCGTTGCCGTTGCATGGTCCGCCTGCGCTCTGATTTGAGAGGATCGGACTGATCGCATTCGACCCACTCCACGCCGTACCGGTCTCTCCGCGCCACACCCGGCAGGTGGCCACCAGCAGATCATTGCTGTTCAGCGGGTCCACCTGAAAGGCCGCCGGAACCGGCATCGCATCGCCGTCACCGCTTACATCCGCGTCCGTCACGATCGGGCTCGACCCGAACGCCGACGGCGTGCACGGCGCCGTCTGCGAACACTGGTAGATAGCCACGCCCGGCTGGTCGTTCACAAACCAGTTGTTCGCGTTGCGTGGATCGATCGCGACCGGACCGCCATACCCGGAGAGAATCTGCGGCCAGTCGCTGGTGACCGCCGTTGCCTTCACCCCCGCGGTGCCGTTCACGCCCAGCCCCGCCAGAATCGCGTACGGCGTCGTGGGAATCGGTGACAGGCTCTCCACTTCGGCCAGGGAGCCCAGCCCCCCGTTCAGGTTCTGGAAGTGCTCCGCATCCGTCGCCGAACACACCGCGCCCGTCTCCCCGATGCCGTCCGTCGAACGCCACAGCCCACTGTCGTTGCCAACAAAGATCTCCTCCGAGTTCGACGCATTCCACCCTAGCGCATGCTGATATTCCCCCACCTGCGCGCTCATGCAGCTTGTGGAGTTCGTTGTATTGCGCCAGACGCATCCCATCGCCAGGCTGCACTTCCACAGATCGTGCGCCCCGGCCAGCACCAGAGTGTCCTGGCTCTGCGGAATCGCAGCCAGCGTAAGGTTGTAATCGCCATCCGCGATGGTCGCCGCCCCCTGGCCGGTGCTGCTTTCGAGCGCCCCCGTGTTCCACTGCTGCGCAAACGTAATCGAGGAGTTGCTGCACGACCCGCCGCTGATCGCGCACTTGTCCTGCC
>JAKCDN010000352.1 GCA_021841795.1 Acidobacteriota bacterium
CCGGGCTGCCCGATGCAGAACGCCGGCTCGGTTTGCGCCTGCGCTCCGGTCCATCAGGATCACGCCGCGATCGCGCCCGAGGCTCCTGTGCTCAGTGCGCATACAGCGGCCTGCCTGACCCGCGTAATGAATCGATTCTCCTTGCATGCTTCCGCCTCCCGTCGGCAGCTTGCGTTCGCGGCGCCGCCTCCTGATCCATCGCCGGGCAAGCTCTCGGTCCTCCGCATTTAGATCTTCTTCCTTCACTGCCTGCATCGGGGCTGTAGTGTGCCGTGTTGCGCCTGTGTGCGCTCCGTCCGCGCCACGGACCCCTGACGTCGTCAAAATTGCTGGAGGAAGCAATGAAAATTCTGTCTGTTGCGATGGCCTTCCTGGTCCTCGGCGCAGCACTCATCGCTCCTGTCGCCGCACAGGCGCAGGATCGCTCGCTGAGTCTCGCTGTTTTGCAGGACTTGATTCCCGCGCAGGTCCCGGCCGATACCGCGGGCCCTGCCATCACGCTCGACGAGGCCGAGCGGATCGCTCTCGCTGCGAATCCTGAGATCGCCGTCGCCGCGCGCCGTGTCGCCGTCGCCGAGGCCCACACTCCCGTGGCCGGTGCGCTCGACGATCCGGCCGCGATGTATCGTGGATGGGGCCTGCCCCTGCGCCAGCCCTGGAACTTCAATCAGGCGCAGAACATGTTCAGCCTGAGCCAGAGCTTTCCTGCCGCCGGCAAGCGCGCCCTGCGCACCAGCGTAGCGCAGTCGGACGTGGACGTGGCCAAGGCCCAGCTCGCCGAGGTCCGCCTCGAAGTCCGCGTGCGCGTGCACAAGGCCTTCGATGATCTGCTCCTGGCCCGTCAGGAGATGAAGATCCACCAGGGACACGTCGGCATCGCGCAACAGGCCGTCGAAGCCGCGCGCATCAAGTATGCCGTCGGAAAAGTCTCGCAGCAGGACATCCTCAAGGCGCAGGTTGCGCTGACTGCGCTCGGTGAGCACATGATCCGCTTTGACCGCGATGAGGGCGTCGCGCGTGCGCGCTTGAATACGCTGCTGGGGCGCGACCCCGTTGCGCCTCTCGATGTGAGCGGCGAATTTGCCGTAACCGCCTCGCTGCCTGCCGCCGATGCTCTCGAGCAACTGGCCCTGCAATCGCGGCCCGATCTGGCCGCCGTGCGCGCCGCGGCCGAGCGCAGCCGCAAACAGCAGGCCCTGGTGAAGAAGAACTATCTGCCGGATTTCACCATCGCCGGTGGTTACATGCTCATGCCGGCCGGCTCCAGCTTTCGCAATAACTACATGCTCGAAGGCTCCATGAATCTGCCCTGGCTCAATCGCCGCAGGCACGATGCTGAAGTTGCCGAGGCCGCCGTGGCTGTCTCCGAGCAGGACCAGGAACTTGCGGAGACGCGCAACGCGGCCTTCGGCCAGGTAGGGGAAGCGCTTGTCGAGGCTCAGGCCGCGCAAAAATTCGCGCGCCTCTATCAGGACCGGCTTCTGCCCCAGGCCGAGGCCACGCTCCAGTCCAGTGTCGTCGCCTACGAGAACGACAAGACCGATTTTCTCGACCTGCTCGACAGCCAGATGGCCGTCATCGACATCGACCTCGCCTGGGCCCAGGCCGTGGCCGATTTCGACGCCCGCCTCGCGGATCTCGAACTTGCCGCAGGTTCAACGCTCGACCAGTTTCAGCAGCCCGCGCCGGAGGTGCAACCGTGAAGACGCGTATGTATCAGCTTGCTCTTGTTCTCGCAGTTGCCGTCTGCCTTGCCCTCGGCGGCGCGCTTGCTTATCTCCTCGTGCACCGTGGGCTCCGCTTTTCCGGGCCGGTCACGGCTGAGGATCCCGTGGTCGCTCGCGGCTCGGCCCCTGCCGCTCAGGCCCCCGCGTCCGCTGCCCCTGCTTCCGGCGCAACCGCATCTGCGCCGCTCGCACCCATCCAGCTCTCGCCGCAGAGACTTCAGGAGATTGGCGTCACCACCGCTGCCGTGGCGTTCAAGGACGTACAGGACAACCTGAATGTTCCCGGCAACGTCGACTTCGACGAAGAAGATCTCGCCTATGTGCAGACGCGCTTCCCCGGATGGATTCAGGATGTCTACGCCAACCGCACCTACCAGTACGTGCGTAAAGGCGAGCCGCTTTTCACCATCTATAGCCCTGACCTGGTGAGCAGTGAGCAGGAGTATCTGCTGGCGCGCCGGAACCAGCAGACCTTCGCGCACGATATGCACGATATGCACGCAGAATCGGCCCCGAATGGCCCTGCCCAGGCCGGCAGTCTGGCTGCGCAGGAGGGCGGATGGCTGTTGCAGGCCGCCGAAGAGCGGTTGCGCCAGTTCGGCGTGCCTGCGGAGACCATTGCAAACCTCCAGAAAACCGGCAAGGTGCAGCGCAACGTCCCCATCGATTCTCCCGTCTCCGGTTACATCACCGAGCGCAGCGCGCTGCCCAACGCTTACGCTCAACCGGACACAAAGCTCTACACCATCGCCGATCTCTCCCGCATCTGGGTGTACGCCAATGTGTTTCAGGATGCCGTGGGACAACTTCGCCCCGGTGATCCGGCTCAGGTCACCGTTGACGCCTATCCTGGCCGCAATTTCTATGGCCGTATCGATCAGATCCTGCCCCAGGTCGATCCCGCCACCCGCACCGTCCGCGTTCGTCTCGCCTTTCATAATCCCGGCGTGTTGCTCAAGCCCGGCATGTACGTGAACGTCAACATCCGCGTGCCTCTGGGAAAACATCTGCTTGTCCCGGCATCGGCGGTCCTCGAATCCGGACAGCAGGCGATTGCCTTCATCGATCGCGGCCAGGGCTATCTTGAGCCGCGCACCATTCAGGTGGGGCCGCAGATCGATGACGCCGTTGTCGTTCTCAGTGGATTGAAGGCCGGCGATAAAGTCGTCAGCTCGGCAAACTTCCTCGTGGATTCTGAGGCGCAGTTGCAGGCCGCGTTGAACGGCTTTGCCCCGCCGCCGCCGCCCGCGTCCCCAGGTTCGTCCGGCGCTCCCGCCGCGCCGATGCGGATCGATCTCAGCACCCGGCCCGATCCCCCCCGTCAGGGCCGCAACACTGCGCTGGTTCTGCTCACCGGCGCCGACGGCAAGCCGGTCACGGGCGCCCACGTGGAAGTCGCATTCTTCATGCCGGCCATGCCCGCAATGGGAATGGCCGCTCAGCACGCCCTGGCGGTTCTGGACGAAAAAGGCAGCGG
>JAKCDN010000353.1 GCA_021841795.1 Acidobacteriota bacterium
GCCCTCAGCGGATCGCTAAAATACATCCCCTTCGCCTGCATCCCTAAGCCACGGACCGAATCCCTCCAGAAGTCGAAATCCGGTACATCTCGGTAAATGGCTGCTCCTCAAGGAGAGATGCTGTAGTTTGCAAACCGCAGGCATCGCCCGGATCAATTCCGCGCTCACGCCATGGCACACGTCTTCGCGGGCGCTGGTCCGCGCGGCAAATTCACTTCCGGCGGGTTTTGCGACGGCCGTCGCGGCCGCGCTGAAGGGCTTACTTGAGCCGCCGGACCGTGGCGCCCTCCGGAATCTTCACCTGGAACTGACTGTCCGAAAGTGCCACATTCTCTTTCACGTCCTCGACGGTCAGTACCAGTTGGATCCCCTCTTTCGGACGCTTGATGATCACGCGCGAAGGGTATTTGCCCGCCGTGAACTCCGTGTAGTTGCCGTAGATCACCTGCGTCTCCAGGTTGCCTTGGGTGTCGTAAATGTCCTGGTCGTACGGCATCATGTCGTCGCGGTGGAACGTGACCACGCGAACCGGCAGCTTCTCATTGCCTGCTTTAGGACGCATCACGCTCAATACGTATTCCGGCTCCAGGTAGAGGTGTTTCTTGGCTGCGTCCTCAATCGTCTCGGTGTCGTTTACCACCATAAACTCGTCGTTCGGCTCCAGCCCCCGCACTGCGATAGCATCCAGAAAAAAGTCGGGGCGCAGGTTATACATCGGGTGCTTCGGATCCTTCTCCGTCACCGCATTCGTTCCTTCAATCGCCAGGCTCTTCAGTGGAATCACCAGCGTGAACCGGCTGCCATCGCTGGCCATGTCGAACAGTTCGGTGCCGATCACGGGGACGCGGCCAAACACCCGCAGCATCTTTGGCTTGCGCATCAGAATGTTGGCGCGCGCCGATGGAAAATCCGTCTCCGTCTGCACTCCATCCGCAACCTTGAACTCTGAGGCTTGAATCTCCACCGTCGCCGTCATGGTATCCAGTGCGGCCCACCGCTGGTTCAACTCGTTTACCAGCTCCTGCGGTGTCGCCGACTGAACGCCTGTGGCCGGCCGCGGGGCCGGAAGCCGGCGTGTGGTTGGGAACAACGAGCAGCCCGCAAGCAGAATAGGCAGTGCGAAAGCCGCCGCGCCGCCAGCCCGGCACGCGATCTTCATCGCTCACCCGCCTTCTTCTGCGCGCGCCGATACGCAGCTACGTTGTGGTTGTGCTCTGCCAGGGTCGCCGCGAACAGTGAGTGCCCTTGGGCGTCGGTTCCCTCAGCCACAAAGTACAGATAGCCGGTCTTCGCCGGATGCATCGCCGCGCGCAGCGACGGTATACCCGGATTTGCCACCGGCCCCGGCGGGAGGCCTGCGTGCAGATACGTGTTGTACGGTGTATCGCGCGCCAGGTCGCTCGCATAGATCACGCCCCGCCACCGGCCCGTCAGTTCCAGTCCGTAGATCACCGATGGGTCCGTGCGCAGCGGCATGCCCTGTGCAAGCCGGTTCATGAACACGCTCGCCACCAGCGGACGATCTCCGTTCACGGCTGTCTCGCGCTCCACCAGCGATGCAATCGTCACCACCTCGTGCACATTCTCCTTCAATCCCAGTTGCCCGGCCACCGTGCGAAACCGCCGTACCATGCTGCTGACAATCTCAACCGCGGTTGCCGTGGGAGCAAACCGGTAAGTGTCCGGGAACAGATAGCCCTCAAGGCTCTTTGCTCCCGGATCCAGATCGGCGATCAAACTCGCCTGGCTCTCCGCCGCCGCCACAAATTCCTTACGCGTGCCCAGGCCCGCCTGTTCTACCCGCGCGGCAATATCAAAGACGTTCGCTCCTTCCGGCACCGTCACCGTTCGTGTTACCACGTCCCCGCGCGCTATCCGCGCATAAACCTCCGTCACTGGCGCCGGATGATCGAATGCGTACACCCCGGCCTCAAGTCTTCCGTGCCGGAGCCAGCGCACCATGTCGAAGCCGTAGCGGCTGCGCACTACGCCTGCCGCTTCCAGCTTGCGGCCAATGGCCGCTGCTGTAGACCCCGGCGCTATATCCACCAGCGTCTCCGTCTGCGGACCGTACGGCGTAAGCACCAACCACGCCCCGGCGCCCACCCCGAGCAGGCCCGCCGCAAACAACACCAACATCATGCTGCCGGCGCCGGAGCTTTTGTTTCTTCTACCCTTCCGTCTGCGCCGCGCCATCCTGCTGCGATAAACCTTTCTCTATGAACAATGACGGGCTAAACCATGGCCCGGATTCTCTTTCTTTCTCTTTCTATTGATTGTATCGGCCCAAATCCGGCTTTGCGCAGTATCGGACTTGAGGCCATAAGCTGGATACTGGTCCTCAGTCGAATCCAGGGAATGGCACCGTGCACTCCGACGCCTGTCTTCGCTATCTCGCTCTCGACATCGGCGCCCGCCGCATCGGCGTGGCCGTCTCGGATGAACTGGGTCTTACCGCACAGCCGGTGCTCACCCTTGACAGACGCACGAACCGCCGCGAAGACCTGCGTTCTCTTGCCCGGCTGTGTCGGCGCTTCGGCGTCGCGGGTATCGTCGTCGGCAACCCACTCCAGCTTTCCGGACAAGTCAGCCCGCAAGCTCTGAAGTGTCAAGCCTTTGCCCAGGAGCTCGGCGAGCTCACCGGCCTGCCCGTCCATCTCTGGGATGAGCGCCTCACCAGCCATGAGGCCCACCAGATTCTCTACCAGGCCGGCCACGCCCGCCAGCAGCATCGCAGGCTCGTTGACCAGGTTGCAGCCACGCTTATCCTCCAGTCCTTTCTCGACAGCAGGAGCCAATGGACCGAACCACGGGATCGCCCGGTAAGCTAGCGTGGCGTCTCTAAGGTTCGCAACCTGAACGCACTGTGATCCCGAGCGCAGTTTGGCCGGTTTTTTGGCCCGACGGGGGTCGATGGATTTGCTCTTGTTCGTCGGCAAATTTCAGATTCACCGCACGAGAACCTGTTCGTACCATGCGGGTAATCAGCCCGGCGCCCCAAAACTCAATCGGACGGGCGTCAGTTGAAGGCTTTGGCCTGCGTCACGACTTGGGATCACCCGCAAAATACGGCATCGTCGGCTCCGCAGCCGGCAGAGCCGGGATAAGTCTTCCCCGCCGCTTGCTGCAAGTCGCTGTCCATGGCAACTCTGCCGGCCT
>JAKCDN010000354.1 GCA_021841795.1 Acidobacteriota bacterium
GGCCTCGAAGCCAGCTTCAGAGTAATCCCGGATCGAGGAAGCGCAATCGATCGCGCCGGCAATCGGGCAAGGCGCACACAGGACAACGCCCCAGAGGCGATTTGAGGCAGTCTTCTGCATGCGGGAGGCTGCAAGCATCACCGGCGGGCAGGCGTGCGCGCCGGCGGCAGAAATGGAGAAGGGATGTTTTCCATATTCGGAATTAGCCCCATCATTGCGGGGATCGGGTGGCATACGGTGGGAGCGGCGATGGCGGCCTCATTTTATGCGCCGATCGGGAAGGTGAAGCGATGGTCGTGGGAGACGACGTGGGCGATAGCGGGATTTTTCTCGTGGATTCTGCTGCCGATCGGGATGAGCCTGATCCTGCTGCCGCATTTTCACGCGTTTTATGCGGCGCAGCCGGCGGGGCTGCTGCTGAAGATTGCGCTGTTCGGAGCCATGTGGGGCGTGGGGAATGTGAGCTACGGGCTGACGATGCGGCATCTGGGGATGTCGCTGGGGATTGGCGTGGCGATCGGGGTGACGCTGGTGGTGGGCACGCTGGTGCCGCCGATGCTGCATGGTCAATTTCTGTCGTTGTTCACGAGCCGGAGCGGGCTTTGGAGCCTGGCGGGAATCGTGGTGGCACTGCTGGGCGTGGCGATTGTCTCCTATGCGGGGCACCAGAAGGAAGAGCAGATGGGCGCCGAGGTGAAGGAGTTCAACGTGATGCTGGGCCTGGCGCTGGCGGTGATGTGCGGCATCTTTTCGGCGGGATTCTCCTTCGGGCTGGACGCGGCCACGCCGCTGCGGAGCACGGCGCTGCAGATGGGACTGAGCCCGCTGTTTGCGCGGCTGCCGAGCTACGTACTGATCATGGGCGGAGGCGCGGCCGTGAACCTGATCTACTGCTTTACGCGGCTGGCGTTCAAGCGCGACATCTCACTGCGCGCGGACCTGGCGCAGCCGGGAGGGATCATCCTGAAGAACGGGGCCCTTGCGGCAGCGGGCGGCATCATGTGGTATCTGCAGTTCTTCTTCTACTCGTGGGGCGAGGCCAATATTCCGGCACGGCTGGACTACGTGAACTGGATGCTGCACATGAGCCTTTATGTGCTGTGCGGCGGGGTGGTGGGCCTGGCGCTGGGCGAGTGGAAGGGCGTGGGCAGCCGGCCGCTTCGCCTGCTGTGGGTGGGGATCCTGGTGATTATCGCGGCGGCGAACCTGGTGGGTCTGGGGATGGCGTCGTAAAAAGGCGGGATCGAGGGCGCGGAACCGCGCGCCTGTCCGGCGGAGACGCGGATCGGAGCCGGACCTGGAGAGACGGACGCCGGCCGCGATTGCGCCCGGTTGCCAACCGAGCGGGCCCGGACCGAGAGGCTATGCGACGGCAGGCAGGGGGAGCAGTTTCTCAAGGCCCATGGCGATGAGGCCGGCTCGAAGCTCGGCCACGGTGGTGAAGACCAAAGCGTTGATGCCGAGCGCCAGGGCGGCTTCGACGTTGACCTGGCGATCGTCGATAAAGAGGGCCTCGTGGGGCTCTACGCCGAGCTGCTGAAGCACATGGCAATAGATCGCGGCATCGGGTTTGGCGAGACGCAGGCGGTGACTCCAGACGCACACGTCGAAGCCCTGGAGCCAGTCGAGCTCACGGACCATGGCCTGTTCGACGGTATCGCCGATATTGGACAGGATGGCGGTGAGGATTCCGGCGGCTTTGAGCGCCTGGGCCCAGGCGAGCATGGGTGCGTTGGCGGTCATCCACATGCGGGCGTCCCAGACGATCAGCTCCGCGACGGCGGCCGGGCTGAGGTTGAGCTCCGCCTTGCGCAGGAGGCCGTGCCAGTAGGCTTCGCCGGTGAGCTGGCCGGCATCGAAGGCGCTGCGATCGGCCCAGTAGAGCGCATCAAGCTGGACAGCGGGAAGGCCGGTGATGCGGAGGAGCTCAGCGTGGGCCGCCGGCTCGGGCGGAGCGCTCAATACCATTCCATAGTCGAAGATTACCGCGCGCAGGGCCAAAGACGCCTCCAGAGACGCCCGGCAGGATGGCGGGCGCTGCTTTTATTGTGCACGATGGGGTTGCGGAGGCTCCGAAGGCAGGCCGGGACGCCGGAAGACACGCACGCCGACCTCCGACACGGGAGGAGCTGCGGACACGGATCTCCGGCGCGGTGGGCGGTTGCGGCCCGGCTGACCGGGAGCCGGCGCGAGGGAAAAAAAACTTTTGCCAGATCCTGCAAAGAAGTTCTTTGGTTTCAGCCGCTTACGCAGAGCGAAACGGGATAAGATTCCTACTTTCAGTGGTTTGCGGCCAGAATCTAGACAACAAAGGACTTGGAGGCGGCCGCGGCCGGCCTTGCCGCCACCGGCTGTGCGCTGTTCCCCGCTTACTGGTTCCATTGTGCGCCGGGCGGGGGAAATTATCGGCAAGGCGCGGCGAAGATTTTGCAGGAGCGGCCCGCGGGCGGTTGAGCGGGAGACGCGGCGGCGGACGGCAAGAGAGACGCGCTTGGGGATAACCGATGGGAAATGAGATACATTGCGACGCCCGGAAGGGCATGTTCCCGGCGGCGGGCGGCCGCGTGGTAGCCTCAACAACAGGCCGCCGGTCCGCCGCCCGGACGCAGGAGCAAGCTGGCGCAGTTCCCTGCCCGCGATGACGCCCGGGGCGCAGGCACCCGAGGGCCGGCGCGGCGACGACGATGCGATTTTCAGAGCGGACCAACTGGGACACGGAAGAGAGCGAGCTGGCACGCGCGCACAGGCTGCGGCGCGAGGCCGGCCTGCCGATTGCCGATCTGACGGCATCGAATCCGACACGGTGCGGCTTCAGGTATCCGGCGCGCCTGCTGGAAGGGCTGGCCGACCCGCGGGCGCTTGCCTACGATCCGCAGCCGCGGGGGCTGCCCGAGGCACGGGAGGCGGTCTGCCGCTACTACGCGGAGCATGGGGTTGCCGTTGACCCGGCGCAGGTGGTGCTGACGACAAGCACGAGCGAGGCCTACAGCTACCTTTTCCGGCTGCTGTGCGAGGCGGGCAGCGAGATTGTGGCGCCGCAGCCGAGCTATCCGCTCTTCGACTTTCTGGCCAGGCTGGACGATGTGCGCATTGTGGCCGCGCCGCTGGTGTACCACGACGGCTGGCAGATCGACTTTGAGGGTCTGCGGCGGGCGAT
>JAKCDN010000355.1 GCA_021841795.1 Acidobacteriota bacterium
GTGCCGAAGGGCGCGGCGCGGCGCACGAGGTTGAAAAGCAGATCGACGCACAGCTCGGGGGGTGCGGAGTTGGCGGGGCCGGTGGCCCGCGGCGCCTCTTCAGGAAAAAGCTGTGCAGCCGCGGCGGCGTCTGCAGGCTTTCCCCGGCCCTGTTGCTTCCTGTTGCCCTTGCTGCGCAGCTCCCTGGCTCCGGCCGAGGCGACAATGGCCACCAGTTGCTGACAGAGCACGTCGAGGGGATTGCGGGGAAAGCGCGTGGCTTCAATGTGGCCCTCGTGCATGGCGCGCGTCATGGCGGCGCAGGCCACGAGATCGGCGCGGTACTTGGGGAAGAGAACGCCCTCGCTCACCGCGTCGACGTGATGGCCGGCCCGGCCGATGCGCTGCATGCCGCTGGCCACCGACGGCGGCGATTCGATCTGCACAACAAGATCGACGGCGCCCATGTCGATGCCGAGCTCCAGCGTCGAGGTGGCGCACAAGGCCTTGATCTGCCCGGCTTTGAGCTGCTCTTCGATCACCGAGCGCTGCGCCGCGGCAAGCGATCCGTGATGCGCGCGCGCAATCGGCTCGCCGGCCAGATCGTTCAGGGCGCCGGCCAGCCGCTCGGCGGTCTGGCGCGCATTCACAAACAGAATGGTTGACTGGCGCGCGCGAACGATCTCAAGAAGGCGCGGATGGATGGCGTTCCAGATGGAAACACGGCGCGGCGTCTGCGAAGCCGGCCCGGTGGGAATCTCCTCCATCTCGCCGAGACGCGCCATGTCTTCCACAGGGACTTCGATGCGGAGCTTGAGCTGCTTGGGCGCGGCGGCATTGACGATGGTGACGGGGCGATAGCAGAGCCCGGCATGCGCCGCGCCAGGGATCGGCTCCGCAGCCTCGCGACCGGCAAACGCATCGCTTTCCGCCGGCACAACCGCATCCTCGGCGGCGTTCGGCGGCATTGCGCAGGGCGCTTTCGATGCGCGGCCTGCGGTGTCCTGCTCCGGTATCTCGATCCCACCCAGAAACCGCGCCACCTCTTCGAGCGGGCGCTGCGTGGCCGAGAGGCCAATGCGCTGCAGCGGACGGGCGGTAAGCGCTTCGAGGCGCTCGAGGGTGAGAGCGAGATGCGCGCCGCGTTTTGTGGGCACCAGGGAGTGGATCTCGTCCACAATCACGGTTTCCACCGTGCGCAGGGAATCGGCGGCCTGGGAAGTCAGCAGCAGGTAGAGGGATTCCGGTGTGGTGATGAGGATGTCCGCCGGATGGCGCGCAAAGCGTGCGCGCTCGCGCTGGGGCGTGTCGCCGGTGCGGACAGCGATCTGGGGCTCGCGCAATGCGACCCCCATGCGCCGCGCCATGTTGGCCATGCCGGCCAGCGGCGAGCGCAGGTTGCGCTCCACGTCGACGGCGAGGGCTTTGAGCGGCGAGACGTAGACGATGCGGCAGCCACGGCTCTGAGGCTTCCGGGGCGTCTGCCCGGCGCCGAGCAGCCGCGACCGTCTTTGCGCACCGTTTGTGGCCGCCAGAATCGCCTCCTGATTGAGTGAGCCCTGGCGAGGGCTCCTCCGGGCGGCATGATCGTCCTCTTCGCCGGCTTCCGTGACCGGCGGTTGCCTGTCCTCCAGCATCAGCCGGTCGAGACACCAGAGAAACGCGGCCAGCGTTTTGCCGGTACCGGTCGGGGCCAGGATCAGAGCATTTTCGCCGCGCGCGATGACCGGCCATCCCAGGCGCTGCGGCGCGGTGGGGGCGTCAAAGACCGCGCGGAACCAGGCAGCCGTCACGGGATGAAAGCAGGCCAGTGGATCGGCGTCGGGCGCGGAGCCGGGATGGGGAGGTTCTACGGACACGACACTCTGAGATTAGCGCAAAGGGGATGGCGAAGAAACAGGGAATAAAGCGCGGCCGGCCTGCGCCCGCCGGCCGGTCAGTTTCCGGTTTCCTGCCCTGCTCTTGCCGCCGCGCCGTTGCCGAGCTTTGAAACGCTGAACTGGGCGCCTGCAAACATAATCAGGCCCGAGATATAGGCCCAGAAAAGCAGGCTGACCGAGACGTAGAACGGGCCGTAGATGCTCAGATCGATATGGGGAATGACAAGGGTGAAGAGAAAGCGCGCGATCAGCCAGATCATGCCGGTGATGACGGAGGTGCGCAGGACCGGCCGCCACGGTACCTTGCGGTTGGGCAGGAGGTAATAGACGGAGAAGAAAAAGAGGATGGACGCCAGGCCCGAGGTGATGGTCAGGCAGATCAGCGTGATCCCATTGGTGATCCACACAAGAAAACCGTTGGTGCTGTGAAAGGTGACAATGCCGAGCGTGTCCTTCACCCATGCGGTCACAACGATGCTGGCCAGCGCCAGCGCGGCCATCAGGATGGCAAGCCCGAAGGCGATGACCTGGTTGGAGACGTAGTTGCGGCTCTTGGTGACGCCCCAGGCCTGGTTAAGCGCCACTTCAAGGGGCAGAAAGATCCCGGTGCAGGCAATGAGGATCATGATCAGCGAGAATGCCTGTGCCCCCTGATGGTGCACCATGGGCAGAACGGCTTCGTCGAAGATGGTGTTGACCATCCAGCCCTTCGACCTGGCCGCGGTGGGCAGATAGTAGTTGACCATGTCATCGACGACGAGCCTCATGCTCTGCGAGTGAAAGACCGAAAGCGCGAGGGTGTAAAGGAGCACGACAAAGGGAATAAACGAAATGATGGCGTTGGCGGCCACGCTGAAGGCGAAGGTGTGCACCTCGCTGTCCAGCAGATAGTGAATCAGCGCGACGCCGTCGTGCCGCCAGCGATACCACTTTGACAGTTTGGGCCGCTCCGCCGGGGGCTCGCCTTCGGCGGCTGGGGCGGTGCCGCCGTTCCCTGCGGGAGTCAATTCGTCAGCCACGTCGTCGTCCTTCTTTGCATCCGGAATTGCTGCGAAGACAGCGCACAGAGAGATTCTCTCAAGGATAGCTCGAACGGACCGTAGCCACGAATCGCGCGGGACCGGAACCGGCGGGCTCTCATCGTGGCGGCTGCTTGCGCAGACGGCCCAGCGCCCACTGTGCCGCCGAACGCAGGCCTTCGTCGGCGGAGCAGGCCCACTCCTCGAGCCGCGGCAGGAAGCGGCCGAGGCCGCTGTTGCCCATCGCAATGGCGA
>JAKCDN010000356.1 GCA_021841795.1 Acidobacteriota bacterium
GCGGGAAGGAGTTCTGGCGCAAGCCGGTGGGAACGGGCGCGTTTCGCATGGTCAGCCAGCGCATCGATCAGGACGTGGTGATCGAGCGCAACCCGCTGAGCTGGCGGAGCCCGGCGCGGATCGTGCAGGTACGTTTTGCGGTTGTGCCCGATGCCATCACGCAGTCGCTGGAGCTGGAAAAAGGCTCGGCGGACGTGGAGGTGAATTCCCTGCCGATGGATGCGCTGCCGGAGCTGGCCACGCGGCCCAATCTCGAGGTGGAGGACGTGGCGGGCACCGAGATCCAGTATCTGGCCTTCAACACGCGAGACCCGATCCTGCAAGACGCGCGGGTGCGCCGGGCGATTGCGTATGCGATCGACCGGGATCTGATTATCCGCACGCTGTATCGCGGCCATGCGCGGCCGGCGGCGAGCCTGCTGCCGCCGACGCAATGGGCATGGACCGATGACGTGGCGCAGTATGCCTACGATCCGGGACGGGCGGCGCAACTGCTGGATGCTGCCGGGTATCGGGCAGGAAAGGACGGCGTGCGGCTGCACCTGACGATGAAGATCAGCACCGACGAGCGGGCGCGGCTGCTGGGGGCGGTGCTGCAGCAGCAACTGGCGCGGGCCGGCATCGCGCTCGAGCTGCGCTCCTATGAATTCGCGACATTTTATGCCGATGTGGTGCGGGGGGCATTCCAGATGTACTCGCTCTACTGGATCGGGGGCAACGAGCAGCCGGACATCTTCAGCTATGTGTTCTCGTCGGCGCGGATACCGCCGCACGGGGCCAACCGGAGCCGCTATGTGAACCCGAAGCTGGACGCGCTGCTGGAGGACGCGGACCAGAGCCAGGACATGGAACGCCGGCGCCGGGATTACGTGGAAGCGCAACAGATCCTGGCGCGGGATCTGCCGGCGCTGAACCTTTGGTACATCGACACTCTGGTGGTGCACAACCGGCGGCTAACGCACGTGGTTCCATCGCCTTCAGGCAGCTACACGTTTCTGGAGACGGCGGCAATCGCGGGGCGCTGACGGGTCTGCGGACGGCTCCGGGAACGGCGGCCGGAAAATTTCGGTTGCGCGTCTCTGCTACCATAAGGATGATTGCGGCTCCCGGCGCCTGAGTGTTTTTCCTGTTATGGTTCGATGGGTGCGTAACGGCGGCTCGAGCCACCCCAAAGGAGAAATTTTATGCCTCTCGTTTCTATGCGGCAGCTCCTCGATGAAGCTGCCAAGGGCGGATACGGCGTCGGCGCGTTCAACGTGAACGACATGGAGCAGATTCAGGCGATTATGATAGCGGCGCGACAGACGAAGTCGCCGGTGATCGTGCAGGCCAGCCGGGGCGCGCGCCAGTTTGCCGAGGATCTGTACCTGTTCAAGCTGATCCAGGCGGCGGCGGAGCTGAATCCGGACATTCCGATTGCAATGCACCAGGATCACGGCAACAGCTTTGAGACCTGCAAGAGCGCGATTGAGCTGGGCTACACGTCGGTGATGATGGACGGCTCCCTGAAGGAAGACGGGAAGACGCCCTCGACCTTCGAGGAGAACGTGGACGTGACGCGCCGCGTGGTGGAGTACGCGCACGAGCGGGGCGTGACGGTGGAAGGCGAGATTGGAGTGCTGGGCGGCGTGGAAGACGGTCACGGCGCGGGCGGCACGGGGCTGGAGCACATTACCGATCCGGATCAGGCGGTGGAGTTTGCGGAGCGGACGGGCGTGGATGCGCTGGCGATCGCCATCGGCACCAGCCACGGCGCGTACAAGTTCAGCAAGAAGCCGGACGGCTCGGTGCTGAAGATGGACGTGCTGATCGCGATCCACAAGCGGCTGCCGCACACGCACCTGGTGATGCATGGCAGCTCGTCGGTGCCGAAGGATCTGCAGGATATCGTGAACCAGTACGGCGGCAAGCTGAAGCCGACGTGGGGAGTTCCGGTTGAGGAGATTCAACTGGGCATCCGCAACGGCGTGCGCAAGGTCAACGTGGACACGGATAATCGCCTGGCGATCACGGGCGCGATCCGGAAGGTGTTCGCGGAGACGCCGGAGAAGTTCGATCCGCGCGACTACCTGAAGCCGGCACGCGAGGCCATGGCCAAGGTTGTGGCCCAGCGCATGACGGAGTTCGGGCAAGCCGGGCACGCGGGCGACTACACGCCGGCGCCGATCAGCGAGATGGCAGCGGGCTACAAGAGCGGCAAGCTGGACACGCGGCCGTCAGCGGTTGCCAAGTAACACCGATTGCAGCAAGAGATGAAAATGCGCCACTTCGCCGAAGCGAGTGGCGCATTTTTGCGGCGCGCAAGCGGCCGCAGACAGGGGCCGGGAGTCAGAGCCCGTATCCGGTCTCTCCGCTTTCTTCGCGGCTCAACTGCTCGTCGTACTCGATGACGAGAGGCTGCATGTCGCAGGGCACAATGACGGTGCGCTCGACATCTTCCTGGGCTTTCATGGCCTCTTCGACGCCGAAGGTTCTGGCGATCTCGTCAATTTTTTCCTCATAGTGGCCGCGCAGGATGGCGAGGTCGGCACGGAGCTCGGCGCGCTGCTGGGCATCCTGGCGATGGGAGGTTTCCCAGCGGGCGGTAAGGACGATGGAGAAACGCAGGGCGGCAAGATCCGCGATTTCATAAGCCAGCATGGCTTCACGGGTTTCCTTCACGTAGAGCGAGGCGGGGCCCATTTGCGACGGATGGAGCGGGGCTTGCAACAGTTCAGCGGACACAGCAGTCCTCCCTTCGCGGGGTAGCCGCGAGGATGATCTCGAGCGATCAGCCGGAAGACTCCAGAAGATTGAGCACCGGCCTTGCCCCTTACTTCAACTGGAATGCCTAAGTGTGAGGGCAATCGCCGGGGTTTGCTGTGAGCTTAATCACACAATGCAGCGGCAGGAGGACGCCGGGAGCTGAAGCTCCCGGGCGGGGGTGGTTGCGCAAGGAAGAATGAAGCGGATCAGGCCACCTGCGTGGAGGCAGGAATGGCGTTGTGTCCGGTGGGAAGGGCGGACTCGTCCGGCTGCTGGAGCAGCCAGTAGTGGAATCCATCGACGATGGCCATGAGAGCTGCCTGGTTGAGGTCACTGCTGACGCCGGCGGTGGTCCAGGACTCATGGCCGTCGACATTAAAGCTGA
>JAKCDN010000357.1 GCA_021841795.1 Acidobacteriota bacterium
AGCAGATCAATCTGCCGCTGCGGGTGGGAATCCTGATTGACACCAGCAGTTCCATCCGTTCCCGCTTCCAGTTCGAGCAACAGTCGGCGACCGAGTTTCTGCTGGAGGTATTGCGGGCCAAGAGCGACCGGGCATTCGTGATGGGATTCGACGTGACGCCTACGGTGACGGCGGACTGGACCAACGATCAGGACGCACTGGAGACCGGCGTGAACAAGCTGCGGCCCGAGGGCGGCACGGCGCTGTTCGACGCGGTTTATGTGGCATGCCGGGACAAGCTGCTGACCGAGCGGGGACCGGAGCCGTTCCGGAAGGCGATCATCCTGGTGTCGGACGGCGAGGATAACCAGAGCCGCGTGTACATGCAGGAGGCGATCAAGGAGTGCGAGCGCGCGGAGACGATTATTTACGCCATCAGCACCAACTGGACGCCGAGCCGCGGCGAGGGCGACAAGGTGCTGACGGAGCTGGCGGAGCAGACCGGAGGAGAGGTCTTCTTTCCGCCCTCGGTTGAAGACATGGCGGTAAGCTTCAAGAGTATTGAAGAAGAGCTGCGCAGCCAGTACGCGCTGATTTACACGCCAGCTGACTTCAAGATGGACGGGGCATTCCGAAGTATTTACCTGTATTGCTACGATCGGCGGTATACGGTGCGGGCCAAGAAGGGCTATTTTGCGCCGCGCGAGTGAGGCGCGCATGAGCGAGGAATCGAGAGCGCGGCTATGGCCGCGCTCTTTGCGTTTTAATGGGGAGGCGGTTCCGTTTCAGTCCGACTCCGGAATTGCGGTTCTGTTTTGAATCGCCCCAAGATTCCCTCACGGCCGCACTCACTGATTCCCGTTTGCGCACGATGAAATAGGAGTAAGGGGACAGCGATGATCCGGCAGGCGATCTCGTGCGATATTTGCGGTGCGGAGAAGCGGCAGACGAATCATTGGTTTGTGGCGTACGAGCACAGCGGCGAGTTGCGCGTGAGCGAATGGGCATCGCGCCACCGATTGCGGCCGGGGTCGAAGCATCTTTGCGGTCAGACCTGCCTGCACAAGCTGGTGGATGAGTTTGTGGCAAAGACGATCGCGTTGCGGAATCAGCGCGGCAGCGACGCCGGCGAAGCCCATGCCGAAGCGCCGAAGCGAAGCGATACCAGTCTGGCGGCGCAGGGATTTGCGGAGGTGGAGTCGTCGGCGCGTCTGATTACGCCGCCGGCGCCGGCCGCGCCGACACCAGCGTATCGGGCGCTGCCGGAGATTGTGCCGATGCCGCAGCGCCCGGCAGGCGACCTGCCGGCGCTGCCTGCCGATACGCTGCGCTACGCATCGCGCCGGTGGCACGCCGAGGCGTGGGAGCGGGAACGGGAGCGGGAACTGCGCAGCCAGGAGGCGCGGCATGAGATAGGGGCGCGACGGCGGAGCGGCGCGTGACGGATGCGGGAGGATGGGCCATGTGGATGGATCTGATTCTGGCCCTGGCCGTCCTGGTTCCGCTGCTGGGAACGCGGCGTGACGGCAAGGGCCGGATACCGAGCGGAACAGAATGAAGACGCAGTGCGCCGGTTATAGGTCCGGTCCGCGACCGGCGAGCAGGGCCAGCAGTCCCGCTTCGTCGAGGACGGGAATGCCGAGATTCCGGGCCTTGTCGAGCTTGGACCCGGCCTCATCGCCGGCGACGACGTAGCTGGTTTTTTTGCTGACCGCGGCCGCGGTTTTGCCGCCGGCGGCTTCGATCTTCTGCCTGGCCTCATCGCGGGTCATAGCGGGCAACGAGCCGGTGAGAACAAAGGTGAGGCCCGTGAGCTGGGCGGTGCGCTGCCTTTTCTCGGCGGTCATATCGACGCCCGCGATCTTGAGCGCTTCAACCAGCGCACGATTCGCCGGTTGCGCAAAGAACTCCAGAATGGCTTGCGAGATGCGGGGACCGACCTCCTCGACACGCTCCAGCTCATCGGCCGAGGCGGAGATCAGCGCCTCGATGGAACCGAACTCCTGCGCCAGCAATTCAGCCGTTCGCTCGCCCACGAAGCGAATGCCGAGGCCCATGAGCACGCGGGCCAGGCCGGCGCGCCTGGAACCTTGAATCTGATCGAGGAGCGCGCGCGCCGATTTCTCAGCAAAGCGATCGAGGCCGATGAGCTGCTCGGCGGTGAGCGCATAGAGATCGGCCACGCTGCGCACCAGGCCGCGGTCCAGCAACTGCTGCACCACGGCCTCGCCGAGGCCCTCAATATTCATCACCTCGCGGCGGCCGAAGTGCAGCAGGCTCTCGCGGAGTTTGGCGGGGCAGTTGAGATTGACGCAACGCCAATCAACTTCTCCATCGGCGCGGACGACGGGGCTTGCACACGCGGGACAGGTGGAGGGGAAAACAAAGACCTGCTCGCCGCGCGGGTGTTCGGCGTCCTGCACCACGGCAACGACTTTGGGAATCACGTCGCCGCCGCGCTCAACCCGGACGCAGTCGCCGATCTTGAGCCCCAGGCCCAGGATGAACTCCGCATTATGCAAGGTGGCGCGGCTCACGGTGGTGCCGCCGATAAAGACGGGGTCCAGTTCAGCAACCGGGGTGAGCTTGCCGGTACGGCCCACCTGCACGGTGATGTCATTCACCCGGGTAATGCCGGCCCGGGCGGTGAATTTGTAGGCAATGGCCCAGCGGGGCGCGCGGCCGGTATAGCCGAGGCGCTGCTGCGCGGCATGGGCATCGACCTTGAGCACCACGCCGTCGATCTCATAACCAAGCGATTCGCGCTCATTCTCGGCGTTGTCGATGAAGCGCATCATCTCGTCGACGGTGGAGCAGCGGCGGCGATGCGGATTGACGCGGAAGCCGAGGGCGGCGAGGGTCTCGAGAGTAGCCGTCTGGCCGGCGGCAAAATAGTCGCCATCGACCAACAGGAAATAGGCGAAGAAGACCAGACGCCGGTTGGCCACGATGGAGGGTTCGAGGGTGCGCAGGGTACCGGCGGCGGAGTTGCGAGGATTGACAAAGGCCGGCAAGCCATCGCGCTCGCGCTCCTCGTTGACGCGCAGGAAGGCCGCCTGGGGCATGACGACTTCTCCGCGGATTTCAATGGTCTTCCCTTGCAGGGGAGCCAGCTTTTGCAGGAGGTTGGGG
>JAKCDN010000019.1 GCA_021841795.1 Acidobacteriota bacterium
CTGGATCAGCAGCATGGGCGCGTCGCCGGCGGCGAGCGCGGCCGCGGTGGCGGCGTGAGCCTGGCGGGCGTTGCCGTTGAGAATTGCATCGTAGAGTTGCTGGTTCAGCATCATCGAAATCCCTCGACACTCCGCGCAGAGGACAGAATGCGCTTGAGCCGGTGCGGTACGGGCAACTCACAAGCGAGGGCACGCGCCAGGACTTTGCGCACATGAACCCGTGCCGGCTACGGCTTTCTTCAGAATCGGATTGATGATTCAAGATAATGCGATTCCGGTGCGGCTGGCAAACCAGCGCGAAGGATGGGTTCCGGTGCGCGGAATTCTGAAGGGGCGCAGGCGGGCCTGGCCGTGGGGCTGAAGCAGGGTTGCGGCGGTTGGCGGCGGCGTGGCGGGAGGTTGCAACGAGCGCGGACGAAGCGGGCGGTTTGCGGGGCGATTTGCACTGGGAGTAGTGCAAAAGCGAGCGATTCTGCACTGCATCCGATGCAAACCGGAGGCTTTTGCACGGGAAAAAATGTTTTGGATAGATCCTGCAAAGAAGTTATTTATTTTCAGCGGTTTGCGCGAAGGAAAATGAGCTAAAACACTTGTTTTCTGTGGCTTGTGGCCAGAATCTAGACAGCAAAGGAGTTACGGGCGGCGGGCGGTGAGACGCGGGCCGGATTTGCTGCTGACTGGTTCTATTGTGCGCCGGATGGGGGAAATGATCGGCAAGGTTTTGAGGATTTTTTGCGGGGTGATGGTGGCTGGTGGGCTTGGGTGGGTGAGATCAAGGGACGGGGAGATTTGAACTGCCGAATGGCTCGGCTTGGCCTCGCTCCCCCTCGCAGGCCAGACTGATGCGCTTGCGCTGCGCTCCAGCGCAGGTTGGAAGACGGGAAGCCTTCGGGGAATACCCGCGGCGTTCTGCGCCTTGAAAGAATGCCAGCGCACAGGACTAGAATGGCCAGCAAAGCAACAAGAGTCCAATTTGGCGGCTTGAAAGTGCGGTCAGGGCCGCAAGTCCATCGAAAGGGCTATGGGGATGGGATACTTTCGCCTTTTTCGTCGCGTGCATGTTGCGCCCGGTATGACGATCAATCTTGCAAAGTCCGGGCCATCGCTCAGCCTTGGCGCGCGTGGAGCGCATGTGACACTCAGCAGTACCGGCGTCCGCAAGACAATCGGACTGCCCGGCTCCGGCTGCTTTTACACCTCAAAGCAGGGCTGGCATAGCGGCGTGCACACGGCCCCGCAGTTCACCAGCGCAACCGCCGCGCCGCCGGTTCAGCGCTCCGGCTGGCAGACGGTGGGACACGCTCTGCTGGTGCTCCTGGAGGCCGTTGGAATCGCGGTGGTGACTGTGATGGGTGTTCTGCTCGTGCTACTCAGCGTGGCGGGAGGCTCAAAGCGGCGATAGATGCGATGGGTTTTGTCTGGTTTGATCGTCGCACTATGGGTCTTTTTCAGGTGGGAACGCCAGTTGTTCGCAACGCTCCACGCGCGCCGGGCCGTCCAATAGCAGCGCCTTTCGTGCTGCCTTGGCAATCGCGGCCTGTTCCACCGCGTGGGCTTCGATCAAGTCTTGTCCATGCTCGATAAGGCATTGCCCTTGCGAAGAAAGCAGGCGTGATAGTCACTGCACGTCGTCATTGGCCGAGCCGCTGGCAACTTTGCATTGAGTTCTGAGCTAATGCGCCTATAATTAACGAGATTCAAGCGAATCCTTCGCGTTCACTCTCTACTGGGCCATGCGCTTGATGCGGGCGCTGATGACCCATCATGGAGTTCCATGAAACGGGATACGGACACTATCGGACTATTCGGGCCTCTCCTCATAGAGCCATCCAAAATCAAGCGGGAAGCCGTTCGACGGCGCAAACTGTTTGATGAGCAGCCAGTAAGTGGGGCGGAAATCGCTGCTTACGAAGCCGACGGCTGGCAGGTTGATCGAAAGCTGAAACGGTCGATTCGGATGAAGCGACCAAAGGCAATCGATGAACGCCTTGAGAATCGATTTTGGCTGTTTCTTGCGCGTTTGGGATACCCGGAAATCAACGCTGGCAGAAAGTTCACCATCGTGATTGATCGCAAGGGCGCGGAGCAGTTGCGTAAACAGGTTGACGTATTTGCCAAAGATGATGAAACCGTAGTGGTGGCCGAGTGTAAGGCTTCAGGTTCATATGTGAAGCGGAGCCTACAAAAAGACCTTGAGGAGTTCGCAAATCTCAAGAAACCGATCGCCCAAGCAGTTCATAAGCATTATGGAGAAGACAAAAAGCTCAAAATCATTTGGCTGTTCGTTACCGAAAACATCATCTGGTCTTCGCCAGACAAGGAAAGAGCGAAGGGCGAAAACATTCGAATCATCACGGAAAGAGAACTGCGGTACTACAGCCAGATTGCCGACCACATTGGCAAGGCGGCACGCTATCAATTCTTAGCCGAATTCCTAAAAGATCAGTCCATTCCCGAGCTAAGCGGGAAGGCCATTCCAGCCGTCAGAGGCAAACTTGGTGGGAGGCGGTTCTACTCTTTCGTTACGACTCCTCGGCACTTACTCAAAATCTCGTTCGTCAATCATCGATCTTTGAATGACCCCGAAGGTGCGCCTACCTATCAACGGTTGGTTAGTCGAACACGAATGCGGGAACTTGGCGAATTCATTAAAGCAGGTGGATTCTTTCCAAACAATTTGCTTATCAACTTTGTTCGGCCCGTCCGATTCGACAAGTCGGCTAGCGATGATTCAGCGGACATTCAGTTCGGACAACTATTCTTGCCAGATAAGTACCGGTCCGCATGGATTATCGACGGTCAGCACCGGCTTTACGGGTTTGCTCCGATTGATGACAAGTTTGCCGATCAAAACATAATCGTGGTCGCATTTGAGCAACTATCTAAGGTGGAGGAAGCTAATCTTTTCGTCACGATAAACCACGAACAGAAATCGGTTCCCAAGAACTTGCTAGACGACCTCGCTGGGGATCTCGAATGGGGATCTGAAATCCCAAGTAGAAAAATCGGAGCAATCAGTGCGCGCCTTATCAATCTGCTGAACAGCGACGTGGGGGAACCATTCTTCAATCGCATAGCCCAACAAGGTATGGCTGCGACGGGCAAAACGAATCTGACATTACCGGCCCTCAAAGATGCCCTTCGTAGGTCCGGCTTGCTCGGACGTGCAATGCTCAACAACAAGGTTTACGATCATGGCTCTCTTTGTGGCGCTACGGATTCGGAAACTTTGGATCGGGCCAGAACCGCTCTGAATGAGTTTTTTGCGCTCGTAAGGAATGCGAACATGGCGGAGTGGGACAGCGGGCGAGATGGATTCATTTGTACGAACGTCGCTGTGCAAGCCTACATTATGCTCTTTGGGGCCGTCATCAAGTACTGGGAGGCGGATACGGCCTCCAATGCGCGCGAGATGGATGCGGAAGAAATCATAATGGGGATTGAGGAGTATTTCGGTCCGGTCCGTGAATTCTTGGAGTCCAGCAGTCAGGCAAAGATTAAAGAGGAGTTCCAAGTTCAATTCGGAGCTGGTGGCCCGCCTGAGTATTTCTTCAGACTTTGCAAGCTAGTGAAGGCCAAATATGCAGACTTTCAGCCCGAGGGGCTAGCTGAGTGGGAAGCCGAGCAGTCAGAGGAACGAATTGATGAAGCAGATGCTCAGTTGAAAGCCCTCGTTTCTGAGATGAGGGATTACATATTCAGTGTTTTTCGCACACTCTACGGCGAAAAGAGCAATGCCTATTGGGAAAAGGGCGTAACCGATAGTGCAGTGAAAACCGCTGCATACACACGCTCACAGGATTACCCACTCGAAGAGCGTCTACCACTCGAAACTTATCTTGAAGTCGTCGAGATGAAGAAAATCGTCGAGGCTAAGAAAGTCTGGCCTTTGTTCAAGTCTGTATTCGACATTCCAGAATTCGGAGTGAAAGGCCAAGCAAAAAACCTCAAGTGGATGCTGCTTATTAACGAATTGCGGCGCATCCCAGGCCACCCCGCGAAAGAGCGAAAGTATAAGCTGGACGACTTCGAATACATTGACTACATTCACGGCGAATTCATGACGCGACTAGAACGCGCGAAGAAGGAGCCAACCCCAGACCCCGTTTTGGCTGTTGGAGAGGATGATGATTGAACCTTTCTTGAAATGGCCCGGCGGAAAGCGTTGGCTAGTTAGCCGTTACAGTGAACTATTTCCTCAAAAATACAAGCGATATTTTGAGCCTTTTCTGGGTGGCGGAGCGGTGTTCTTTTCACTACTACCCAAACAAGGGTGTTTGTCAGACTCCAACGCTGAACTCATAAATGCGTACCACTGTCTAAAGACGCGCTATACGGAAATTGAACGTGGCTTGGCTCGCTATCATGAACGCCATTGCTCAGATTTTTATTACAAAGTGAGAGAGGAGCAATCCCATGATCCGCTCAAGAGAGCAATTCGCTTCCTTTATTTGAACCGAACATGCTTCAACGGGATTTATCGAGTGAATTTGAACGGCGTTTTCAATGTTCCAATTGGAACAAAAACTGCTGTGCGTTTTGAAGAAGGCTATCTGAAAACGGTTGCGGCGGCATTGAAGCGGACGACAATTAGAGTGCGTGACTTTGAAGACTCCATCAACGACGCCAAAAGGGGTGATTTTGTGTATGTGGACCCTCCCTATACGGTCATGCACAACAACAACGGATTCGTTAAATATAATGCGAAGCTCTTTTCTTGGCCCGACCAATCGCGCTTAGCGAGGGCGCTTAAATCTGCGGATGCGCGCGGTGTTCTCATCATGCTTTCAAACGCGGATCACCCAAGTGTGCGGGCGCTCTATGATGGATTCGGAACGCCCAAAATGCTCTCAAGGCATAGCGTCTTATCTGCCGATTCGAGCTTCCGCCGAAGTGCAACCGAACTACTGATTACCAACTATTGATTGGCGTGGTCGTGCTACCGGAACTTAAGTAAGCCCATTCACCTAAATCTTCACCGTCGCAAGGTCTGACCAAGCCCAAGATAACGTACGATATTTTTCGCAAAACCTCTCTCACGACCTCTGGACTGCGGACTGCGGTTTGTGAAAGAGAAGAAGGCGAAAATTCTTGCAAGAAATAGACCCCTCGCTCAGGATATTTCCCAAGGAGTCAACATTCTGTAACTTATTGATTTTAAAGATGGTCGGGACGGGCAGATTTGAACTGCCGAATGGCTCGGCTTGGCCTCGCTCCCCTCGCAGGCCAGACTCGGGCGTCTTCGCTGCGCTGCGACGCCGGGTTGGGGCGCTCGCGGTCGGCAGTCCGCCGACAGGTGTGCCGACACGGACAGAGTGCATGAAGGGAAATTAATTGGTCGGGACGGGCAGATTTGAACTGCCGACCCCTCGCACCCCAAGCGAGTGCTCTACCAGGCTGAGCCACGTCCCGACATAAGGCAGCCGGCTCGTCGGGAGCCGGCTCTGGGGTCTGTGATTAGTTTACACCGGCGCAAGGGCCGCGAGCGTGCCGGCGGCGCGCGGAATGTTGGAAAAAGCGACGGGATCTTCGGAGCGGAGTTGCAGAGAAGCGGCGGCCAGGGATTGCCGGTCTGCGATACTACTGCCGGGAAGCGACGCGTGAGCAATGCACACGGAGAACGCGGCGAGGCGGAGACGGCAGGGGTGATTGCGCTGCAAGACGGGCGCAGGGCGTTCGGCGCCGATCCGGAGAGCTACGAGCGCGCACGGCCGGACTATCCGCCCGAGGTGCTGGAGTGGCTGCGCGCGGCGGCGCCGCGGACGGGCGGAGAGTTTTTCGAGGTTGGGCCGGGCACGGGCGCCGCGACGGAGTTGCTGCTGCGCCTGGCGCCGGCGCGGATCACGGCGCTGGAACCGGACGCGCGCATGTCCGGCTATCTGCGGCGGAGGTTCCGCGAGACGGGCAATGTGGAGGTGGTGGAGGCGAGCTTTGAGGAAGCGGAGCTGCCGGAGGCGGCCTTCGACCTTGGCGCGGCGGCGACGTGCTTCCACTGGCTGGAGCAGGAGACGGCCCTGGCGAAGGCCTTTGCGCGGCTGCGGCGGGGCGGCTGGTGGTGCATGTGGTGGAACGTGTTCGGGAGCATCGATGATCCGGACGCGTTCGAGGAGGCGACCACGCCGCTGTTCCGGGAGCTGACGCCATCGCCCTCGTGGACGCAGGACGGGCGCTCGCGCTTTGCGCTGGATGAGCCCGAGCGGCGGGCGCAACTGGCGGCGGCGGGATTCCGGCCGATCGAGTTCCACCGGCTGCGGTGGACGGCAACGATGGATACGGCGCGGGCAGTGGCGCTGACGGCAACCTTTGCGCAGGTGAGCCTGGCGGAGCCGGCGCGGCGGGCGCGGTTTCTGGAGGCGCTGACCGAACTGCTGGACCGCCAGTTCGGCGGGCGCGTGGAAAGGCGCTTCTGCACGGGATTTTACGCGGCGCAGAGGCCGTAGGCCGCGCGTGCGCTGCCGCTATTGCGCGGGGGGCACGTACTCAGAGGGCAGAGCGGAACCGGCGCCGAAGAAGAACTCCTCCATCTGCTCGACGAGGAACTGCTGGGCCTGGGGCAGCCAGGGCTGGAGGCGGTACTCGTTGAGCAGCATCTTCTGACGGTCAACCCACTCGGCCCATGCCGCCTTGGAGACGTTCTTGAAGATCTTCTGACCGAATTCGGAGTCGAAGGGCGGCTCGTCGAGGCCCTCCATCTCCTTTTTAAAACGAACGCAAAAAACCATGTGCGCCATGCGATGAATGCTCCCATAAATATTGTAAGGGGTGGGGCAAACGGAGGCGGGATCGCCGGCAGGAAAGCGCATTTACCGGCGGCCGCGATGCCTGGGCGGCCCGGATTTGCGGCGGACGGCGGCTTTTCTGGCGCGTTTTACGGCTTTGGGCGAGGGCCGAGGCGACTTGCGGCCGGAGAGCGGGAGCTCGTCTTCAACGAGGGCGAACTGGAGCTTGCGCTCCTGGGCGAGGATGCGGTCGAGGATGACCTGGACGCGGTCACCGGCGCGGAGACGGCGGCCGGTGCGCTCACCGATGATTTCGTGGGTGTTTTCGCGCCAGGTGTAGCGGTCGCCGCGGAGGGTATCAATGGGGACAAGCCCTTCAACGAAGAGGTCAGTGAGCTCGACGAAGAGGCCGTACTTTGCGGGGTTGAGGATGAGGGCGGGAAACTCGTCGCCGACCTTGTCCTGCATGAAGCGGACCTTCTTCCACTCGACGAGCTCGCGTTCGGCATCGGCGGCACGGCGCTCGGCGGTGCTGGACTCGTCGGCGATGGCGGCGAGCTCGGACTCGGGGATGGGGTGGGGGATCTCCCGTGACTGGCTGGGGGAGTTGCTGTCCCCGGCTGCAAAAAGCGAGGGAGCGGGGGCACCTAATATTTTTGCCTGGCCATCGTGAGGGTGGGACCAGGGTGAGGCGAGGCGCGCGGGCGCAAGCGACCTGCGGCCGGAGACGCCGTCGCGGAGCAGCGACTTGACGATGCGGTGGACGATGAGGTCAGGATAGCGGCGGATAGGGGATGTGAAGTGCGTGTAGGTGGGCGCGGCCAGGGCAAAGTGGCCCTGGTTGGTCTCAGAGTAGCGGGCCTGGCTGAGAGAGCGCAGCATGAGGTAACTGAGGATGCGTTCTTCCGGCTTGCCCTCAATGCGCGCGGCGAGCGTCTGGTACATGCGGGGAGTGACGGCGATGTCTTCAGGGATCTGGTGACGGCGGGGATTGCGGCCCTGGCCGCGGGACTCACGCCGCTCGCCGCGGGTCTGGACCTGCTTGACGGGGAGTGGTCCGAGGCCAAGAGAAAAGCCGAAACCGACGGCGAGCTCCTCAAACTGGACGACGCGCCGAGGCTCGGGCTTTTCGTGAATGCGGTAGAGGGAGGGCACGCGGAGATCTTCAAGCCAGACGGCGACGCACTCGTTGGCGGCAAGCATGAACTCTTCAATGAGGCGGTTGGCCCAGGTGCGCTCGGCGCGGGTAATGCCGCGCATCTGGCCGTGGTCGTCAAATTCGATGACGGGCTCGGGCAGATCGAAGTCGATGGAGCCGCGCTCTTCGCGACGGCGGTTCATGAGGACGGCGAGTTTTTTCATGCGCAGGAAGCGCGCGCACGCCTCGGGGTCGTGGACGAGTTCGCCGGGCTGATCGAGAATCGCGGTGACCGCGGTGTAGGTCATGCGGGCGGCGGAGCGAATCACGCCTTCAAGAATTTCAAAGCTCTCGATGCGGCCGTCCGGATCGAGTTGCATGATGCAACTGAGGACGAGGCGGTCTTCGTGCGGGCGGAGGCTGCAGATATCGGTGGAGAGCTCCTGGGGCAGCATGGGGATGGCGCGGTCGGGGAAGTAGACGCTGGTGCCGCGGAGGCGGGCTTCGAGGTCGAGGGCGGAGTCGGGCAGGACGTACTCGGCGACATCGGCGATGTGGACCTGGAGCTCGTAGCCGCCGTCGGCGCGATCGGTGACGAGGACGGCGTCGTCGAAGTCGCGGGCGGTTTCGCCGTCGATGGTGACGATGGGCAGGTTGCGGAAGTCAGCGCGGCGGGCGGCGCTATCAGGATCGAAGCGGGCGACGGCACGGGCCTCATCGAGTACGTGCTCGGGAAAGACGCGCGGCAACTGGTGTTTGCGGATCATGATCTCGACGTCGACGCCGAAGTCATCGGGAGAGCCAAGCACCTCAATCAAGCGGCCGATGGGAGGACGGGTGGGGGTGGGCCAACTGGTGATCTCAACATCGACGATGAGGCCGTCGATGTCATCCGGGGTTGCGCCGGCGGGAAGCGCGAGGCCGTTAACCGGAGTGGGCGGCGGGGTGCGGGAGCGCCGGGACCGGATTGCCTCCTGGCCGAGGACGCGATGGGGCGTGGAGGATTCGGCGGGGGGAATCTCAGCGCCGGGAGGGATGACGATGGGCTGGGAGATGCGGTCATCGAAGGGAAGGACCACATTCTGACTGAGGCCGCGGCCGGGATTGGCGCGGCGGAAGGTTCCGACGACGGTAGGGTTGCGGCGCTCGAGAACGCGCGCGATGCGGCCGGAGCGGCGGCCATCGGATTTGGGGGCATCAAGAGCGACGAGCACCTGATCGCCCTGCATGGCGCCGGCGATTTCACCGGGAGGAATGAAAATATCGTCCATCTCGGCGGCGCGCGGGGCTGCGACGCCGCGGTTGGGACGCACGAAGCCGTATCCGTCGCGATGCAGGTCGAGGCGGCCCGCGACGAGCCGGTCGCCGGAGGTGGGTACGGTGTCGGGCAGGGTCCAGTGCTCACGATCGAGCTGAACGAGCTGACGGCGCAGGGTGAGGCGGGCAAGCTGCTCGAGAAGAAGACGGCGCTCGCGTCCGCCGCCGAGGCCCAGCTCGCGGACCAACTGTTTGTAGGCAGCCTTGCGTCCGGCCGAGGCGGCGATGCGGGCCAGGAGTTCGCGATCGGTCATACGCTCAGATTAGCGCCGAAGGCTCAGGATGCGGATGGAGATTGCCTGCGGACAGGCGGCAAAAACGACAGAGCGCGGAGAAGCGGAGGGTAAAAGTGGTTCCGTTGCAGGCGGGGCAGACGAGATGCCGCTGGAGCAAGGGCCTTGCCTGCGATCTTTTGCGCACGATGAGGAGAGCGGGAGCGCAGGGGGGAGCCATGGTGGCGGAGCGGGATGCGCGCAGGCGGTCGAGGGCGGAAGCCGGCGATGCGCAGGAGCGCACGGACCGGGAGAGACGGCAGCCGCCCAGGCAACCGAATAGACAACAGATATGCGCCGGATGGGGCGCAGGAACGCGGGCTTTGCCGTAGAATGTGGTTGACAGAAGACCCCAGCAGAGACGAAAAGCCCCGCAGCCTGGGCTTTTCGAGAACTGAGGATTGTCGCGCAGGTTGCAGCGCGGCCAAGGAAGATTTGATTTTGGGCTTATGCCAATGGCGTTGCCTCGGCATCCCCCCGTCCTCATCGGACAGAAAAGGAACCCATCTTGAGCGCAATGTGGAAACCCAGCCAGACTGAACCAGTACGTCCTAACATCAACCCCGAGCCGCAGGCTCCGGCACATACGACGCCGAGTATCGTTGAATCCCCCAACCGCTCCGGGAGCCCGGCGAGCGACCAGGCCCAGTCAGTGATCAGCAAGGGGTTGTTTGTCAAAGGCGAGATCTCAGGCACGGAGTCGCTGTTCATCGACGGCAAGGTGGAAGGGTCGATCAATCTTCCGGGCAACCGCGTGACCATCGGCCGCAACGGGCAGGTGGGAGCGAACGTGACGGCGCGCGAAGTGGTGGTGATGGGCAAGGTGCGCGGGAACGTGTCGGCATCGGACCGGGTGGACATTCGCGCGGAGGGCGCGTTGAGCGGCGATGTGGCGGCGGCGCGGATCAGCATCGAGGACGGCGCATTCTTCAAGGGCGGAATCGATATCCGCAAGGCCGACGGCAAGCCCGCGCAAGCGGCAGCCTCCCAGCCGGCGGCGCAACTGTCGATGGCGGCGGAGAGCTCAAAGACCAGCTAATTCCAACTGAAATTCCGTATCGGCCAAAAGCGCCTTTGTAGGTCAAAAAGGCGCTTTTGCGTTTTTGCGCAGGAAGGCGGCGGGGCGGGTTTTCAGGCCAGTCCGAGCTTGCGCAGGGCGACGCGGGGCAGAGCGGAGCCGGATTTCTCGAGCGTCCATTTGGCGATGAGGGTCCAGGCGGCGACGCAGGCGGCGAGAATGGCCCCGTCGATCCAGGAGTGCGCGTGATGCCGCGTGGCCGCGAGCGGCAGATGGCGCACAAGCAGGTCAAGACTCCATGCCAGCATGCCCGCGACGCCGCCGGCGGCGAGAGCGGCCATGAGGCAGCGGCCCATCTCGGCGTAGTCCAGGCCGGCGAGCGAGACCATACGCCGCTGATGGAGCAACACGCCGAGCGTCGCGGCCTGGAGCACAATGCCGAAGTCGGAGGCAAGCGCCAATCCCGCGGCGCCCCAGGCGTTGTAGCCAAGGCCGTAGAGCGGAAAGGCGACCACGAGAATCACCGTGCTGGCCAGCATGGGCAGCCAGGTGATGCCTGCGGCATAGAAGGCGCGGGCATAGATGGCCTGGGCGGACCAGGCGAAAAGAGCCAGCGTGTAGAGGGCGAAGAACAAAGCCGTCAGATTCACGTCAGCGAGCGTGAAATGGCCGCCGCCGAAGACCAGGTCGACGATGGCGTGGGAGAGCGCGATCATGAGCGAAGAGGCGAGGAAGCCCAATGCAATTACACGGGAGACGGAGTTAGCGACTCCGGTGGCGAACTCGTAGCGCTTCTGCGCCGCCCATAACTGCGCGAAGAAGGGCATGGAGGCGACGCCCGCGGCGAGAGCCAGCATGGACATGGGCGCAGAAAAAAGCTGTTTGGCGTTTGCCAGGCGCGTGATATCGCCGGCGCCGCGCGAGGCGTAAAAGCCGGCAAAATATTGGTCGAGAAAGGGCAGGGTGAAGCCAAACATGAGCGGGAGCGTCATGTAGAGCCACATGCGAATACCCGGATGACGGAGATCGATGCTCCAGCGATAGCGTATGCCCGCGTGGGCGGCGCCCCACGCATTGATGATGAAAGAACCGAAGAAGAACCCGGCGGTAGCACCGATGGCCAGGGCAGAGATGCCCAGCCGGCGGTGCAGCATGACGCCGAAGAGAATAATCGACAGGTTGTAAAGGATCGGCGTCGCGGCCTGATAGGCGAACTGCTTGCGCACCAACAAAGGCGCTCCAAGCACGCTGCCGGCAAAGAGGAAGATCTGCGCGGGCAGCAGAATACGCGTCATGTGGGCGCAGAGAGCAACCTGATCCGGAGAGAAACCCGGATTGGTCCAGCGCACGAAGGGCGCGGCGAGAAACATGAGCACGAGCGACGCGATGGCAAGCACGGCGACCATGAGATTGAAGACGATGAAGAGGACGCGCTCGCCTTCGCCTTCTTCGCCGCGTTCACGGTAGCGGTTGAGGATGGTAACGAATGTGATGCTGACCGCCCCGCCGACGAGGAAGTTGTTCATCAGGTCAGGCAGGCGAAATGCGGCCATGTAGGCGTCGGTATGCGGACCTGCGCCGAAGATCCAGGCAATGTATTTGCCGCGAGCCAGGCCAACAAGGGCGGAGGCCACGGAGGATGCCGCGAGCAGAACCGATGCGGAGAACGCGGAGTGCGCACGCGCGGGATGAAGCGCGCCGAGAAGACGGTCCCAGCGGGAGCGCGGGCGGGACGGATGCTGAGTTTGATCCCCATCGGCGCGGATCGGGGGATGGGGATTCGGGTTCGGAGATGAACTGGCCACTGCTGACGATTTTACCGGGAGCGCACAGCGGGACGGATCCGTTCGGGGTTCTTTGGACGGAAACGGGACAGGCCGGGAAACGCAAGTCACCGCGCGGGCGGAGCGGGTGGGGCGTAACCCCGCGGCCCATGAACTTGCGTAATCTGATGTGCCCCTGAACGCAATCCGATAGGGGGAGTACGGAACCCGCAGCGAGGGCCGGAGCCGGCGGTCGGGGGGCGGATGAGCCGCCGGGCGCCGGCGAGCGAGCCGCGTTGTAACGGCGCAGAGGGATCGATCGGCAGCCGGCAAAAGAGGCGCAGCGGCTCCGGCGGAGCCGCCGGGCAACGGTTCCGCGGGCCCTGGAGACGAGAATGGCGCGGATAGAGCGTGAGAACGGCAGAGTGGAATGGAGGCAGGAGAAGGCGAGGCAGGCGGCGCTGGACGCGAGCGGAATACTGGACACGGGCCCGGAACCGATCTTTGACGCCATCACGCGGCTGGCGGCGGACTACTTCAAGGCCGACACGGTGCTGCTGGGCTTTGCGGACGCGAGCCGGGTATGGATCAAGTCCTACTGGGGCGAGCCGGTGCAGGAGCTGCCGCGGAAGGGCTCGATCTTTGAGCGCGTGCTGGCGGAGGACGGTCCGGTGGTGGTCACGAACATCAATGACGATGCGGAGCTGCGCGTGCGGCGGCTGCCGTTGCGGCGGCTGGATGCGCTCTCGTTTGCCAGCGCGCCGGTGCGCGGCGGCGATGGAAGGATTCTGGGCAACCTGACGGTTTTCTGCAGCCAGCCGCGCCGCCCCATGGCAACGACCGAGATGCACATGCTGGAGAGCCTGGCGGAGATTGCGGCCGGACAGGTGGAGCTGCGGCGGATGCGCGCGGCGGGGAGCGGAGCGCAGGAGCGCGCGCAGGAACCTGAAACCGGAGACTGGCCGAGCAGGGCGGAGCTGCGGCAGGCGCTGGAGCGGAAGCAGTTTGTGCTGTATTACCAGCCGGAGATCGAGCTGGCGACGCGGCGGATCGTCGGCCTGGAGGCGCTGATTCGCTGGCAGCATCCGGAGCGGGGCCTGATTGCGCCGCTGGAGTTCATTCCGGCGGCGGAGGAGACGGGACTGATCCTGCCGATCGGCGATTGGGGGTTGTCGGAGGCGTGTCATCAGATCATGCAGTGGCACGCGGAGGAAGCGGGCGGGATGGTGCCGCGGGTGTGCGTGAATCTGTCGGCGCGGCAGTTCACGCGCCAGGGACTTGCGGATCATGTGGAGGCGCTGCTGCGGCAGACCGGGGTGGCGAGCGCGCAGCTTGGCCTGGAGATGACGGAGTCGAGCCTGGTTCCCGATCCCGGGACGGCGCTGGAGGTTCTGGTGAGCCTGCGCCGGCTGGGGGTGTCGCTGCTGATGGACGACTTCGGCACCGGCTACAGCTCGCTGAACCATCTGCATGCGCTGCCATTCGACGTGCTGAAGATCGACCGCTCGTTTGTGACGCGCATGACGGAAGGCGAGCAGCCGCTGCAGATTGTGCGCACCATTGTGGAGCTGGCGCGGGCGATGGGCATGGAGGTGGTGGCGGAAGGGATCGAGACCAGCGAGCAGGGGGCGATGCTGCGGCAACTGGGCTGCCGCTATGGGCAGGGCTTCCTGTACTCGCGGCCGGTGCCGGCGGAGACGGTGAGCGCGATGCTGCGGCTGCCGGGGCGGGTTTTGCCGGAGGCGGCGGATGTGCCGGGATGGGAATGGCGCGGAGCTTTCTCCAAAACGGAATGAGGCGCGGCATTGGATTGAGGGATTCCGACACACGAAGTGGCGGCGCGCACTATGCTGCGAATCATGCAGGAGTCCGCGGCAGGGCAAGCGTCGTCGATGTCGTCCGATTTTGCGGGATTGCTGGCGGCGTTGACGGCGTCGAAGGCGGCCGATCGACCGGACGCGCGGCCGTGGAGCGGAAGCGATCTGGATGAGGACGTGGTCAGCCTGAGCGAGGCGCGCGCTTTGCGGGCCCGGGCGCAGTATCTTGGCGGAGAAGCCGGCAGCGAGGGCGACAGATGGCATGGCGACGGGGCCGGGGGTGGTGTGGCGGCCGCGGAGGAGCTGCGCGCCGGTACGGGCGCAGGGGCAGCGCGGGACCGAGCGGGGGTTGACGCGGCGACGGGGGCGGGGCGGGCTGCTGAGGCGGATTGCGACCGGCGGACGTCAAGCATCACGATTCGCCTGAGCCAGGCGGAGTGTGCGCAGATCCACCGGCGCGCGGCGGAAGCGGGACTGACGGTTTCATCGTTTCTGCGCTCATGCGTGCTGGAGGCCGAAGCCTTGCGCGCACAGGTGAAACAGGCGCTGGCGGAGCTGAAGGCAGAAAGCGCGGGAGGGAGACAGCACGAGAGCGCGCAGGCAGGCCGGAGCGTGAGCGAGGGCATCAGGCTGCGGCGGGTGCTGGCGCGCATCGGCAGGCTTTGGGTTGGGATTGCCTCAGGCGATGCGGGGTGAAGGAACGGGGCCGCCGGGGTGCAGTTGAAGTTTGCCCAGGGCGGGAGCAGTCAGGCTGAATTTTGCGGAGCGCGGCCGGCCGCGATGCGCGATCACTCGGCTTCGAGGACAAGGCACTTGAGATACTCGGTTTCGGGCAGGTTGAGCACGACGGGGTGATCGGGAGCGGGGCCGCGGCGCTCGAGGAGCCGGACACGGCGTCCGGCATCGGCGGCAGCGGCGGCTACGGCAGCTTCAAGATCGGCCCAGCCCACGTGATGGGAGCAGGAGCAGGTGACGAGCAGACCGCCGGGGCGGAGCATTTTGAGGGCACGGAGGTTGAGCTCCTTGTAGCCGCGGAGCGCGCCTTCAACGGCGCGCATGGATTTGGCGAAGGCGGGCGGGTCAAGGACGATGGCGTCGAAGAGTTCGCCGGCCTGGGACCAGTCGCGGAGGATGGCAAAGGCGTCGGCCTCGATCCAGTCGACCTCAGCCCATTCGGTTTTGGAGCCGCCGGCGGCGCGGTTGGCCTGGAGATTGCGCTCCGCGACTTCGAGCGAGGCGCGCGAGGCGTCAATGCCGGTGACGTGGCGACAGACCTGGGCAAGGTGGAGAGCAAAACCACCTTGATAGCAGCAGACGTCGAGGGCGCGGCCGCGCAGGCCAGCATGCGCGGCGGCAAGACGCTGGGCCCAGTGGCGCGCGGCGGCGTAGTTGGCTCTCTGATCGAGAAACGCGCCGGTTTTTTGGCCGGCATTGACATCGTAGTGAAAGCTGAGGCCGTTGATGAGGAAGCGGGCGGCGGAGGCGGGTTGCGCGGGATCGGCGAGCCAGAGCGGCGCGGAGTCCGGCGCGGGCAGGCCCTCCAGCTCGCGCATGCGGGGATCGGGGCGCTCGTAGATG
>JAKCDN010000358.1 GCA_021841795.1 Acidobacteriota bacterium
GAAGGCAGCCAGGCTGGAGCTGCCGCCGAGATGGCAAGACACATGCCGCAGGCCGGATGCCGCTCCGGCCCGCCCGAGAAATGCCTGGGTGCGCTCACTGGCCGAGCGGTGACTGGCGCCATGAAACCCATAGCGGCGGATGCCGTGCTCGGTACGCCACTCGTAGGGCACGGCGTAGGTTGTCGACGCCTCATCCATGAACCGATAGGGGAACGGCTCCATGACGGCGACGAGGGGCACGCCGGGCAGCTCCTGCCGGAAGGCCTTCATGGCGGCGATATAAGGGGGATTGTGCGCGGGCGCGAGAAAGCAGAACTCCTGCATGGCCGCCAGAAAGCGGTCATCCACAAGCTGGGGCGCATTGAGAGGACCGGCATGGACGGCCTTGAAGCCCACGGCCCCAATCTCCGCGAGGCTGTTCAGGGGCTTGCCGGGACCGGCAATCTCAGCCAGACATTTTCTGATCGCAGCGGGATAGTCGGCGCACTCGCCGCCGGGCTGGCCGATGCGCTCGACGCGGCCCTGGGCCAGGACGGTGTCGGGCAGCGCGGGAGCGTCGGTATCGGGCAGATGGAGGAGCCGGTACTTGAACGAGGTGCTGCCGATATTGGGGATTAGAACCTTCATTTCTGACTGTTCTTGAATGAAAATGAATGATACGATACATTTGTTGCCAGAGTCAATCGAAGTTTTGGCTGTTGTTGAGGGGTAATCCGGATTATGACGCCATCATCGGGCACTTCTGGAGGAACCGGAGCGGGTTTGGGCACGTCTCTGGACCGCATTGCCGAACTGGGAGTGGTTGGCGCCGGGGGCGGAGGATTTCCCACGGCGGTGAAGTTCAAGTCCCAGGCCTCGCTGCTGATTGCGAATGCGGCGGAGTGCGAGCCGCTGCTGCACAAGGACAAGGAGCTGCTGCATCATTACGCGGAGCCGTTTCTGCGCGGGATGCAGATGGCGATGGAGCTGGTGGGCGCGCGCGAGGGCGTGATCGGGATCAAGGAGAAGTACCAGGAGATCATTGCGGCGCTGGAGCAGGAGGCGCCTGCGGGCATCCGGGTGGCGTCGCTTCCGGACTGCTACCCGGCGGGGGACGAGTTCATTCTGGTGCACATGGTCACGGGCCGGGTGATTCCGCCCGGGGGGCTGCCCAAGGATGTGGACGCGGCCGTGGCGAACGTGGAGACGCTGCTGAATATCGGCCTGGACCGTCCGGTGACGCACAAACACCTGACGGTGGCCGGAGCGGTGGCGCATCCGGTGACGCTGCGAGTGCCGATCGGCATCACGATCGGCGAGGTCATCGAGGCCGCGGGCGGCGCGACGACGCGGGAGTTCGGCATACTGCTGGGCGGAGTGATGATGGCGCGGCCGGCGGCGAATCTGGACGTACCGGTGACGAAGACGACAGGCGGCATTATCGTGCTGCCGGCGGAACACGCGCTGATCCGGCGGCACAACGCGCCATGGGTACAGATTGCCAAGATCGGCCGGTCGGCGTGCGATCAGTGCCGTTTTTGCACGGAGTTCTGCCCGCGCTATCTGCTGGGCCATCCGATCGAGCCGCACATGGCGATGCGGTCACTGGGATTTTCGCGGCCCGGGGATCTGACGGTGGCGACGCTGTACTGCTGCGAGTGCAACCTGTGCACGATGTTCGCGTGTCCGGAGGATCTGGACCCGAAGAACGTATGCGTGCAGGGAAAGCCGGTTGCGCGGGAGCGGGGTCTGACATGGAAGGGCACGCCGGAGTCGATCCAGCCGCATCCGATGGGCGAGTACCGCAGGGTGCCGATGCGGCGGCTGATTGCCAAACTGGGCCTGGGCGAGTTTGTGAATGAGGGCCCGCTGACGGCATACAACTTTGCTCCGAGCAAGGTGACGATCCCGCTGAAGCAGCATGCGGGCGCGCCGGCGGCGGCGGTGGTGCAATGCGGCGACCGGGTGCGCACGGGCGACCTGCTGGCGGCGCCGGCACCGGGGCAACTGGGCGCGCGCATCCATGCCAGCATGGACGGACGGGTGACGGTAGGCAAGGATGCGATTGTGATTGAAGCGTGAAGGACAGGAATCAGGGATCACGAAAACCGCGCGCAGGGCAGCAAGCGCACTAGAAAGCGCGAACGCGCAAGAGATCGAGACGAGCATCGGATCGGGGACTGACCTTGGATCATTGACCCCCGATCCCCGACCCCTGTTGGAAGGAGCCAAACGTGGCGACAGAGATTAACTCGATCGGACTGATCGAGCTTTCGAGCGTGGCGACCGGGATGGTTGCCGAAGATCTGATGCTGAAGGCAGGCTCGGTGCAGTTGATGATGGCGCGGAGCATCTGCTCGGGCAAGTTTCTGATTGTGGTGTCGGGCGATGTGACCAGCGTGCAGGCGGCGCTGCTGGCGGGAGCGGCCGCGGCGGGGGCGTCTTTGATCGAGCGGCGTCAGATCGCGCGGGTGCATCCGCAGGTGCTGCAGGCGATCTCGCAGACCGTGGAGATTCCCCCGAGCCAGTTGAAGTCGATCGGCGTGATCGAGACCTTCTCGGCGGCCAGCGTGATTGAAGCGGCGGATTCGGCGGTGAAGTCGGCGGCAGTGACGCTGATGAAGGTGCATCTGGCGATGGCGCTGGGAGGCAAGGGCTTTGTGGTGATGGCCGGCGACGTGGCCAGCGTACAGGCCGCCGTGGCAGCCGGGGCGAAGGCCGCGGGCGAGGATGGCATGCTGGTGGGCAAGGGCGTGATAGCGGCCCCCGCGCCGGAGCTATTCAAGGAATACATCTAAGCATCCAAGGCAGCGAAAGCGGCCGCGGGAGGGCGTTGCGGCGAGGCGAAGCTGTGCGCCCGCCGTACCCGGACAGGCGAGTCACGGGGCAGCAGACCAGGTTATCCCCCGGCAACCCAGCGCCGCCCTGCGCTGGGGGAAGTTCGGTCATTTTGAGCGGACTACGCCCGCGATCGACTTCCACGAGCGGAGGATTGGCGGCTGACCTCGACCGCAAAAGATACACTCTTGAAGGAATAGAACCGCACCAGGGACCGGAACCAGCCACGGCTCAAAGGCAGACGCCGGGGTCTG
>JAKCDN010000359.1 GCA_021841795.1 Acidobacteriota bacterium
GTGCCGTATCGGTTATGGTATCAGCGATGCGCAGATCAAGGGCGTCGCTGCCTACTTCAAGACACTTAAGTAAACACAGAGCGGTCCGCCTTCCATCAGGCGGACCGCTGCACGCACCACGGCGCCTGGTCAGGGCGAATCAGAAAAGTTGTGATGCAAGGGCGTGGATTCCCGGGAACGTCTTTCAAGAGCTCCATCATGCTCCTGATTTCGTTCCTGCGTAAGCGGGCTCCCTGCCCTTCCTGGGCTCTCAAGTTATGCCGCTTCGCAACCCCTGCTCCCCTTCCGGGATCAAACTGGCTCTGCCGAATGCTTCCCTGATCTTCGAAGTTGGAATCGGCGCAGCAGATCGAGCGCGGCCTCGTCTTCATCAGACGGGCCTGCCCCTACACGGAGGCTGAATCATCGTGCCGGCATTTGAAAAGTTTCGCGGGGAATGGCTTCGTCCAGCGCTCTTTTTCGGTAACAATCCCATCAGCCTCGCCGGCGGCGCGATCACCACCGCCTCCGGTGTCACCATGATCAGCTATTGGCTGGCGGAGATGTCGGGTCATCTCAGCTCCAATCCCTATCTTGGTATCATCTTCTTCCTCATCCTCCCCGCCCTGTTCCTTCTGGGCCTCGCCGTCATTCCCGTCGGCATCTTTCTCCGTCGTCGAGCCCTGCTCAAGACCGGCCAGGTTCCCTCGGTCTTTCCCCGCATCGATCTCAACGACCGCATCTTCCGCCACGGCATCGATATTGTGCTCGTGGCTACCATCGTCAACTTCCTCGTTGTTGCCACGGCCAGCTATCATGGCGCGGAATATATGGACTCCCCGCAGTTCTGCGGCAGCTCCTGCCACGTCATGAAGCCCGAGTTCACGGCCTATCAGATCTCCCCGCACTCCCATGTGCCCTGTGTCGATTGCCACATCGGCTCCGGCGCCGAGGCTTACGTCAGCGCCAAGGTCAACGGCACGAAACAGCTGCTTGAGGTCGCCTTCCATCCCGTAGCTCACCTCGCCCCCAGCCTGATTCCCGACTACCCCACGCCCATCCCTTCGCCCGTGAACAGCCTCCGCCCCGCGCGCTACACCTGCGAAGCCTGCCACACCCCCACGCGCTTCGACGGCGACAAGCTCCTCGTCAAGTCCTCCTTCGCTGACGACGAGCAGAACACCGAGTCGCAGACCGTGCTCATCCTGCACCTCGGCGGAGTCGATTCCCTCTCCCACCGCACCGGCATTCATGGCGTGCATCTCGGCCACATCGAATACATCACCACTGACCCCACCCGCACTACCATCCCCTGGGTGCAGCGCACCAATCCCGACGGCTCCTTGACCACCTATATCGCTTCGGCCCTCAATGGCGCGCAGCCGCAAGGGGAGCGCCGCGTCATGGACTGCATCGACTGCCACAATCGCGCCGCGCACACCTTCGTCACCGCCGATGAGGCCATCAATCGCGCCCTGGCCAACGGCGTCATCAGCACCTCGCTGCCCTTCATCCATAAAGAAGGCCTGGTTCTCCTCAAGGGCTCTTACACCAGCCAGGACGAGGCCCGGGTGCAAATCCCGCAGCAACTCGAGGCCTTCTATCGCAGCCAGTATCCGCAGGTGCTCGCCGACAAATCTGCGCTCGTGCAGGCCGCCGGGCAGGAGCTCTATCTCCTCTACAGCCAGAATGTCTTCCCCTTTATGAAGGTCACCTGGGGAACGCATCCCAATCACATCGGCCATCAGGAATATCCCGGCTGCTTCCGCTGCCACGATGGCGATCACGCCGCCAAGAACGGCGCCACCATCACGCAGGATTGCTCGGCCTGTCACAACCTCCTGGCCGTCGAGGAAGCCAAGCCCAAGGTGCTCTCCGACCTCGGCATTCAATAAAGCTCCGCGCTCCCATACCTGTACGGCGCGCCGCCACCCGCCTCCGCGGAACCTTCGCGGAGGCGCATGGCTCTTCCTCCTGCATCGCGCGCCGCATTGCCTTGAATCTTCTTCCTTTTCCCGTCGAAGAATCTGCTGCCCGATGGCTCCGCATCGCTATACAATCAGTGCCAAGCGCCACTCAACTCGCACGCCGCTCCCCAAAAAGTGGAGTAGTGTCAGGGTCTTCCTCTGCGGGATGATGGGGATTCGACCGTTTCCTCCCCAGCGCAGAGCGTGGCGCAAGTTCATCTTTGCCGAGGGATCACGTGCAGCTACGAGGCCTGGAATTGCCGCTTGCAACTGCGTTGCTGGGCAGCCTCCTCGGCGGCCTCTGCGCCGCGGCGGCGCAAAGCTCCGCCCCCGCGCCTCGCGTTCTCGCAGACTGGCGCGGCAGTCCAGCCATCCCTCTGGCCGGCAGCAAGCCTCCGCTCAGTGCGGCCGCCATCGATCTGGGGCCTGCGCCCGATCATCAGTTCCTCGGCAGAATGTTGCTTCTTCTGGCGCCCGCGCCTGCTGGCCGACAGGCCCTCGCCGCCGAGCTTGCCAGTTTGCAGAGCGCCTCCTCGCCCAACCGGCATCATTGGCTCACGCCGCAGGCCTTCGCTCAATCCTGCGCCAATAATCCGGCTGATGTTGCTGCCGTCGCCGCCTGGCTTGGCGATCAGGGGCTCGCGGTTGCGCCCTTGCCCTCCAGCCTGGGCTGGATCGAATTCTCCGGAACCGTCGCCCAGGTCCAGCAGGCCTTCGGTGCGCAGATTCATCTCTTCTCCATCTCCGGCAGCCGGCGCGCTGCGCTCACCACCGCGATCTCCGTCCCGCGCTCGCTCGCGCCTGTCATCGCCGGGCTGGTCTCGCTCGATGGCGCTCTCGCCGACCCTGCGCTCACCGCTCCGCAGCCGCTTGCCGCCTCTGCCGCCGATCTGGCATCGCTCACATCGCCGGCCGGCGCCCCTGCGCTCACGCCGGCTCTCGCCGCGCAGTTGCTCGATGCCGCGCCCCTCGCCGCCCAGGGCCTTGACGGGACCGGCCAGACCGTCGCCGTCCTCGCCCGCAGCAGCGTCAACAGCGCGGACGTGGCCGCCTTTCGCTCCGCCTTCGCGCTCTCCGTTTCGCCGCTTCAGATCGCACCCAGCGGGCCCGATCCCGGTCTCAC
>JAKCDN010000360.1 GCA_021841795.1 Acidobacteriota bacterium
CCTCGGCCAGGCCAGCCGCATCCCCGGCGTCACACCCGCGGCATTGAGCCTGGTGCACGTGTCCATCCGGCTGCAGGGGAACCGTCGCCGCGCCACCGCCTGACCGCCATCCAATCCCAGGCCCGGTCGGTAGGCGCGCCAACTCGCTTATCCTATTTCCGTATGAACCTCGACCAGATTCAGGCAGCGCTGCGCGACGCCTCCCTTGACGGCTGGCTCTTTTACGACCATCACCATCGCGATCCCATCGCCACGCGCATCCTCGGCCTTGACCCGGCCGCGCACGTCACGCGCCGCTGGTACTACTTCATTCCCGCATCGGGCCAGCCCGCCAAGCTCGTGCATCGCATCGAGCAGGGACGGCTCGACACCCTTCCCGGGGCGAAGACTCTCTACTCCAGTTGGCAGGAACTGCATGCAGGTCTTGAGCGACTCCTCCAGGACCGGAAAAAGATCGCCATGCAGTACTCGGCGAACAACGACATCATGTACGTCTCCATGGTCGATGCCGGAACCGTCGAGTTCCTTCGCTCCCTCGGCAAGCAGATTGTCACCTCTGCCGATCTCGTCAGCCGGTTCGAGGCCGTCCTGAGCCAGGAGCAGATCGCGAGCCACCAGGCCGCGCAACGCGCCATCGACGCCATCGTCGCCGAAGCCTGGCTTGAGATCGGCCGCCGCCTGCGCCCACCCTCCGGCATCGCCCCCGCGGCAAGATTCACCGAATATGACATGGTCCTCTGGCTCGGCGAAGCCATGCGCCGCGAAGGTCTGCTTTGGGAAAACGGGCCCGACGTGAGCGTGAACGCCAACACCTCCGACTCGCACTACGAGCCGACGGCCGAACGCTCCGCGCCCATCCGCGAGGGCGACTTCCTGTTGATCGACATCTGGGGACGGCTCGACCAACCCAAAAGCATCTTCTACGACATCACGTGGACCGGCGTGATCGGCCGCGAACCGGCCGCCAAGGAGCAGCTCGTCTTCGAGACCGTGCGCAATGCGCGCGACGCTGCCATCGCTCAGGTCGAGTCGGCCTTCGCCGCCGGCCGCGAGATGTGCGGCTTTGAGGCCGACGATGCCGCGCGCAGCGTCATCCGTGCCGCCGGTTTTGCCGAATATTTCACGCACCGCACCGGACACAACATCGCCCTGGAGCTGCATGGCTCCGGCGCGCATCTCGACAATCTCGAAACCCACGACGTGCGCCGCATCCTGCCCTGGACCTGTTTTTCGGTCGAGCCCGGCATCTATCTGCCCGAGTTCGGCGTGCGCAGCGAGGTGAACATGATCACCGCGCCCGGCAGGGCCTGCGTGACCGGCCGCGTGCAGAAAGAACTGGTAAGGATTTAAGCAGTCGCATCTCCGTCCTCAGTGTTCGGCCGCGATCGAATACGCCACTTCAGGAGGCTGGTTGAACTGCGGCAATCCCACGCGGCGCGCCAGCTCGATAAAGCGGGGCTGGGAGCGGACGGCATCGAAGCCGGGGTCAACCAGCATCGTCACCAGCCACCAGCTGCGGCGGCGATAGGCCTGCTCCAGATCCGTGTAGCCTGGATCGTCCTCACCCACCAGAAAACGCAGTTGCGCCGTGCGATAGGCGCTGAACGATCGCCCCGCCGCGCCGCCCAGCAGACCGGACAACTGCCTGCGCGCCCCATCCACATTGCCCATCGCGGACATCTGCTCGATTCTGACCACCTGCAGCGGCGTCCCGTCATGGCTAAGCGCCTGGTATTTCTCCGCCTCAATCGCCGCGGCGTCCAGTTTGCCCATCCGCGTTTGAACCTGGATGCGGTAAATGTAAGCCGGCAGAAAGTCCGGATAAATCTCCTCGATCCGCCCCAGCTCCGCGTCGGCTTCGGTCAGACGTCCGGCATGCATGTAGCCATCGGCAAGATCGCTGCCCACCATCGGTGAAAGCGGATCGAGATTTTCCGCCTTGCGCAGCTCGTCGATGCTCTGGTCGAAGCGGCGCATATCGCCCAGAAATTCACCGTACCACTGGTGGGCAACCGCATATTCCGGGCGCAGCGCCACAGCCTTCCTGAAATACTGTTCGGCGCGAACAAAATCCCAGTCCTGGCGGTAGGTTGCGAATGCCAGCGCATTGTAGGCATTCGCATTCTCCGGATCGAGCCCAAGGGCGGTTTCAGCCGCCGATTTGGCTTTGATAAACGCGCTGGCGTCGCTTGCCCCACCGCGATCGGTCATCAGAACATACGTCTCTGCCAGTCCCGCGTAAGCATCCGCATATTTGGGATCGATCGCAAGTGCCTGCCGGAACAGGGCGATGGCCTTCTTAAATCCCTCCGGCGTGCGCTGGTTCCAATAGAACCGGCCCGCGAGATACGCCTGCCGGGCCTGCGCATCCTCCTGCCTTTCGATCGCAGGGGCAGCAACCGCCGCACCCTGGATCTGGCCCGTTACCTCGGCGGCAATCGCCGATGCCATCTCCTGCATCAACGCGGAGTCGTCGCCTGCCTGCCGCACATACGACGCGCCCCAGAGATGCGTATTGCGGGGGGCGTCGAGCAGCTCAACCGTCACCTGAACCTGCTCCTGGGTCCGGGCTACCGTTCCGCGCAGCACGAGCGTCGCGTGCAGCCGGCTGGCCACCTGCCCCATCGTCAGATGCGCTCCCTTGAACGAAAAAACCGAGTTGCGGGCAATCACGGTGACCTTGCCCAGCCTGGCCAGGTCTGCAATCAGCTCTTCCGTCAGGTCGTTGGCAAGTGGGCCCTCGGTCGCTGTCTGCTCCTCAAACGGCAGCACCGCCAGAACCGGCACTGCCTGCGCAACGTCCGGCGGCCCCGCATTCCGGGCTTTGATCCCCTTCACCGTTGCGGTTACACCGGCCAGCGCGGCCAAAAAAAGAAGCACCAGAACCAGCGGGATGACCGGCACCATGTGCAGTCCCGAGGCGTCTTTTCCCTCCCCTTTCAGCTTCTCCGCCGGCGGCGGCTCGGACCGCGCCCGCAGCCAGGCATCGATCTCCCGGGTATAGGCGTAGACGCTGGCACGCGACTGGTGTTCTAACCGATGAATCGGAAGCCCTTCACTCTTT
>JAKCDN010000020.1 GCA_021841795.1 Acidobacteriota bacterium
GGGCGAAGCGCGATCGGAAGCGATAAAAGACGTCCGCGAATTCGATGCCGCGCAAGAGCTGCGGCTGCCAGTCATTGCCAATGCGCAGGGAAGCAGCGCCGAGATAGGCGTTGACGCCGACCGCTGTCCTGTTCCGGCCCTGGCTCAACTTCGAGCGCGCCGGAACGCATGCCTAGTTCGCTGTGTCCACTTCTACGATGTTGCAGTTCACTTTCGATACGCCCTGCGCCTCGGCGCCAATCTGGAAGGAGGGGAAACTGATGGTTTGCCCTGGTCCCGCCGGACCATTCAGGGTGGTCTGATTCTGTGTCAGGGACTGGCCTGAAGCCGAGATCTGCGCGCACTGCAGTTTAGCCGACTGCAGTGCAACATTTGATCCATTCCGCCAGATTCCCTGCGAGATCTGGATATATCCGTTCACTGAGTCGTAGTTGCCGGTGAACTGCTGCGCCTGCAGAATGGCCTGATCCTGTCCGCTCTGCTGTTTTGGATCGGGCCCGGTCTGCGTCTGCCGATTCTGGTTGTGGGAGCCGATGTAGTAAAGCCCATACAGAACTGCGCAGACAACCGCTACCCACAGCAGCGTGTTCCTGCTTTTCTGCGGCGCCATCTGCGGGCCGGCCATGACGATGGGAATCTGCCCCGGTGGCAGTGGATACTGCGGCAGCCCCGGAATCGGCGGAATCGCATGCTGAGGAACCGCCGTTGGAGCGGCCGCCTGAAAAGGAGCCGCCTGAGGTGCAGCTCCCGCAGGAGGAGCCGCTGCCGGCGCTGCGGGCGCTCCCGCTGCCTTTGCCATCTGGTTCGCTCCGCATTGGACACAAAAACGCGCTCCGCTCTCCAACTGAGCGCCACAATTGCTGCAGAATGCCATACCCTTCCTATCTCCTTAAGCCAGAATTGTCTCAGCTATCGCTGGCTTGCCGGTCAAACGCCGGCCGTGCCCTGCGGTTGCAGGGCTGAATTTCTCACTCCCAGGCCCAGCGTTGCCTCTACATGAGCCAGAGTACTTTGCAGCTGCGATTTCTGTTCGTCGCGCACCTGGTGAAGGCCTTGCTGCACCAGGCCGAACAGGACGTACCACGAGGTTAACCCTGTTCCGATCCATAGGCAAGCGCTCACCGGAGTGCTGATCGTGGGCACCAGGATCGACAGATCCCAGAGCGTATGCATGGCGACCGGGATGATGAATGCCTTGACAAAGCGCGAGTCCATCAGCATGGACATGCTGGTGGGCCGAGATCCTTTCACGCGCCAGAATGCGCCGGCCGCAATCGCCGTCCACACAACGTGTCCGAACGGAGCCATGATGCCGCGAATGATCAGGTTATCCACCATCGCCTGCATCGCGGTGTCAATGGCTGCTCCCGTTTGCATATGCGCCAGGCTGTGAATCAGTGTGGGCAGAAAGGAGTCGATCAGGCCGTAAAACGTGGTTTCGAAGGCGGCAAATCCCGCTCCTACCGCGGCTCCGAACAGGATGCCATTCAGCTCATATTTGTACCGCTGGCTGCGTATCACCAGCAAAACCATGGCGAACTTGGCTGTTTCCTCTACCACGCCCGGCATTTTACCGGCAATGTCGGTCATGTACTCGAATGAGACCGCGCAAAGCGCTGCCAGGCCCCCCATGACAAAAAGCTTGCCGACTACGAATACCGATACGTTGCGCGGCGTATTCATCTCGAAGATCAGTACCAGCGTCGCCAGTGGCACCCCGAAGGCGCCCATAATCAGAACCGCCGGCACCATGGGCGTGTTGCCGGTGAACTTCCACACGCCAAAGAGCGCCGCGGTTGAAACCACAAAGAGGGTGAGCAGGCGGAAGAACATCCATGGCTTGGGCCAGCCGGTCTCCACCATTTCGAGGGGCGGCGTGGTTCGCGAAGCACCCACCATCATGTACTCTTCCGTCTCTTCCGGAGTGTGTTTGGAGAATGCCTGGCTGAAGGTCTGCTTCAGGCTGAAGCCTTCCAGTTTGTCAGTCGAAGCCAACTCGCGAATCTTCGCGCGGACGCCGTCGAGAATTCCGCCGTTGCTCTGCACGTGAGCGCTGTGGGCGGGAACATAATACATCTGCGGCGGACCGCCAGGATAAGCCTGGTAGACAACAGCCACCATGCCGGGAGGTGCTGCCGGATAAGCTGCTGTCGGCGTGCCGGGATGCATGCCGGGATATGCCGCTTGATATGCGCCCGGCGGAGGGGGCTGATACGCGTCCGATTGTGCTGCCGGATACGCAGCCGGCACTGTGGGCTGTGACGCCGCGGTCTGGGAACTCGCTGGGGCAGCGGATGCTTGAGATGCTGGTGCACTGCTCGCGGCGCCGATCGGAGCTCCGCAATTCTTGCAAAATTTGTTTTCCGGCTGGCATGCCGTTCCACATTGCGGGCAGAACATAGACCTCTCCTGGACTGATCAGCCGGGGGATGCTATGGAAAGTAGCATCCCCCACCCGCAAAGTAAAGATTTCTTTGAGGAAAATTCATTGAAGATGTTTCGCTTCTCCCCGGTTCCCAGCCCGGGGCAGGAACCTTGCACAGAGCCATCGTAACCGCCTTCATGGCAGGTTCTAATGAAAGGTGGGCGCGTCCGTTCGCTAGGCGGTTGCCATCGGTCTGCAGCGGGCCAGGAAAACGATGACGCAACCCTTCGGTCCGCTCGGTGTCTAATTCGATTAAGGAGTGTTTTTCCGGTGACTTGCTCAAGTTCTACTCGAGTTGCAGGATGTCTTGCTTTCATTTGCATGGCCTTGCCGGCAGTCGCGCTCGGTCAGGGCGTCACGGTTATGAATAGAACTGTCTTTGCCGTGCCCCCATCGGCTGTGGCCGGCAGCGGCGTGGTGCAGTCCGTGCCCGAGACCGCCAGCTTTGAGATTGCGCAGCATGGCCACACCGTGGGTACAGCCAGCTATCAGTTCGCGCCGACACCCTCGGGTTACAATTCGACCGCGCTGGTGAAGATCGCCATGCAGGGCCTGGACTATGCGCTCTCGAAGACAGAGCAGCTCTCCATGGCCAACGAGCTTGAACACGTGCAGGTGAGCGCCGCGGTGAACGGAGAAGCGGTGAGCGCGGTGGCGTCGCCCGATTCCGCGCAGTTCCTGCTGAACATCTCCGCGAACGGAAAGAGCACCACCACGCGCTTGACGAAGCACTCGGCCACGGTCTTTCTGGCAGATTTCGACCCCGGCGCGCTGGAGACGCTGCTGAACCTCGCTGCAAACCATAACAACCGCGGCCTCTGGGTGATTCTGCCTCTCAAAACGGGATCGATCGAGCCCGTGCAACTGGCGACCTACGCCGATCAGCAGGGAACTCTCGATAGCCACCCGATCCTGGTGCACCACATGGTGGCGACCATTGCTGGCGGCAGCACTGACCTGTTTTCCGGGCCCGAGAATCAGCTTTTGCAGGCGGAGCTGCCGCAGGAAGGTTTTGCCCTGATCCGTAAAGGGTTTGTTCTTACGCCGCCTGCCCGGCCCATTGTTCCCCCGAACGGGCAGGGGCAGGGAACGCCGCCGCCCTCCGGTCACTGAAGTTACCGCGGATGGCCGAAGCAGGATTGTGCCAAAGATGTTGCAGAGAACGTCTCATTATCGGACGAGTCCGCACCTGCCAAGTCACTTTGGCAAAAAAACGGATCGACGTACACTGGAGAAGCTCTCGATTGTCCGCACTCTCCCTCATGTGCCGGATGGTAATCCTCTTCGTTGCGCTTGCGGTTTTGGCCGCAGGCGGCGCCGGTTCCGCGCAGGGTTCCGCTTCGGCGAAGCTGCATCGCAAAACCGCCGCGGCTGCCGCGCATAGCAGCCGTCAGGCGGTGTCTGCACGCAACAGCCGCCCCGCGGCGGCACGCAGGCAAGTCCGCTCCCACCGTGGAGCGAAACGTGCGTCGAATCAATCCGGGCGATCTGCCGCGTTGTCTACCCAGCACCAGGCGCAGGAAAACCACCCTGGGCGTCGTTCGGTTGCGCTCCGCCGCAGGCAGGCCAGGGCATCTGCGCGCGCTCACCTGCGTGTTCGCAAAAAAGAAATCCCGAGCGCGCGGGCGATAGATGTCGCCCTTACATCCTCTGCATACCCTCTGCGGCGCAGAGCGGCGGATGCTGCCGCGTGGCCGTTGGCTCCTGAACCGCTGCCGCAGCAAATGGGACAATCCTCTGCCGCCGCAGCTCGGAATGACAGCACCGCGCAGAACGCCTTCATGACCAACGAAGAATTGGATGGGGTCGAGGGCGACGCCCTGCCGGGAAGCGCACCACCCGCGGCGGAAGCCGTGCCGACGAGCAGTGCAGATAGCCTCGCGGAAGGTCGCAGCGCGATGCAGGATCCCGATGCGACTGCGGCAAGTGCAGGATCTGAAGTGGCCTCGTTGCGCCTGCCGCTGGGCGCCATGCCGGCGCCGCTGGTTGGATCCCACGAATCGCTGGAGCGGCAGAACACGCGGCTCGACGCCGAGGGCCTTGAGCGCATCGAGGACGAAGGTGACCTTGTGGATCGCATCGAGCACAAATTGCTCGTGCCGATCCCGGTTTCGAGCGCGCTGGCGGTGAACGCGCAACTGCCTCTGACGCATCGTTACTGCCGGCCATGGACTGCGCGCTTCCTTGCCGATCTGGCGCATGCGCACGATGCCTTGTTCCACCGGCCTCTCGAGGTGAGCTCGGCGGTGCGTACGGTTGCCTATCAGAAACGGCTGATGCGGACCAACGGCAACGCGGCTCCGGCGGAAGGCGACATTGTGAGCCCTCACCTGACTGGCGCAACCATCGACATTACCAAAGACGGGTTGAGCCGCGACGAGATCGCCTGGATGCGTCATCGCCTGCTGACGCTTGAGGATGCGGGCAAGATCGATGTCGAAGAAGAGTTTCGGCAGGCGTGCTTCCACATCACGGTCTACAAGAGCTATGCACCGCGTCTGTCGCGGCCGGCGGAACGGGTGCGCGGCGGAGACCCGGCCCAACACCTGAAAGTTCCCGACGCCGGCGCTGAAAGTGACGCGCAGGGGCTCTCATAGGCCGCTGCCGATGTAGATACAGGCGCGGGAGCAGGAGTTGACAGAGGCGGGACGGCTTTGTCGTCCCGGTTCAGCGCCCCAGGAAGTCCTCATTCGCCAGAATCCGATAAAGAGTCGATCGGCTGATCTGAAGCTGGCGCGCTGTGCGCAGCTTGTTGCCCCGGTTCAGATCGAGAACGTACTGCACATGACGGCGAATGACGGCGTCGAGGGACAAGTCGGCGGCGTGCGGAATCGATTGCTGGCCGAGAGCCGCTTCGAACCCGCCTCCTGATCCCAGCGCAGAGCCTAACGTCGCATGCGCTGCGGACTGCAGGTCGAAGGTCGTCTGTGGGCTCTCCGGCAGCGCCAGGTCGTGCGGGCGAATGATGCCGTTGTCGGCCTCAAGCATCGCGTTCTCAAGAACGCTCAAAAGTTCGCGCACATTGCCCGGCCACGGATGTTGCAGCAGTCGCCCCAGCGTGCCGGAGCCCAGCACAAACGGGCGCTGCTGGTACCGGCCGCACAGGCGATTCAGTAAAAACTGGGCCAGCGGCGCGATGTCTTCGCGCCGCTGACGCAGCGGCGGAATCGTAAAGCGGATCGCGGTCAGCCGGAAGGCGAGATCGGGAAGCAGCAACCTTTGTCCGGCCATCTGGCGCAGCGAGGTCTGCGAAGACGCAATCAAGACCGCCCGGCCCGGCGGCCGGTCCTGCAGTGTCTTCAGCACCCCCAGCAGCAGCCCCTGCCCTGGAGGCGCCAGCAGATCCACCCGATCGAGATAGGTAAAGCCCGCCAGCGTGTACGGGTCGGCGTCCGTCGCCAGCCACTCCCGCGCATCGCGCCGCTGGAAGCTGGTCGCGGCCAGCGGCGATCGGCTGAACAGATAGCGTGCAAGCGTGTGCTTGCCGCATCCATGTTCGCCTTCGATCGCCGCTACCTGCAGATGCGGCGCTGCCATCTCCGCCTGCACCAGCAACTTGCGCCAGGCCGCGCTCACCCCCACTACATCGAGAGCAGCGGGAGACGATTCCAACTCCACCAGCGTGAGGCCGGAAATGGAAGATTGCGATTGAAACTGGACCGAGCTCTGCATGGATCTCAACGCGCCTCGTCGATAAAGCCGAATGTTCTGATCCGACACACGCTTCATCGGCGCTGCGGCGGAAAACATGAATGGGCAGCCGCGCCACCACCTCCTTGACCCCGCCGGTTTCCCCGCAAGTTTCAATTGCGTGAAGATCGCTCATCGGTCCAACCCATTCCCTGCCGGCGGCATTCCGCCGCAGGTTGCGGCCTCCGCGCCGCTCCTGTCACCGGCATGCGGGCAAGGCCCCTCGCTCCGCCGTCTTTGCACACCGCGGCCGTACGTCACCGTGACAGCAATCACTCGACAGTCCTGTATCCGGGTGATAGCCTTCCGGTGGCGATTTCTCGATGTACGTGCGAGGTCGATCCGGGACCGTATTCTTGCAGCTTCTAAACCTTGATGATGGAGGGTGTGTGACTGTACAGGGTTGGGTGTATTTCTTTCTCGGCGTGTGCACGCTTGCGCCGCTTGTGGTCGTGCGGTTGGCACGGCAGTCGATGGAAACGGGCACCGGCGTCGCGGCCAGAAAGCGTGGCGTAGCGGCATTTTTCAGCAAACGCGCCGCTGCCTTCACGGCGCTGCTGCTCCTGGTCGTTCCCGCTCTGGCCGGCGCACAGTCGGAGCCCAGCGGTGGCGGCGAGGCCAGTCTCAAGCTGCCCGACCTGACCCAGGTGACGTTCCTCAACGGCATCAGCGGATATAACCTGCTGGCCTTCGGATTGATCTTCTGCGTCGGCGGCCTGCTGTTTGGCCTGTGGATCTTCATGAGGCTCAAGAACCTGCCCGTGCACCGCTCCATGCGCGAGATCTCCGAACTCATCTATGAGACCTGCAAAACCTACCTGGTCACGCAGGGCAAGTTCATCCTGCTGCTCTGGGTCTTTATCGCCGCCATCATCGCTCTTTACTTCGGCTATCTGGCGCCGGTGGGCAATGTCGCCGTCACCCTGCCCATTATTCTGTTCTTCTCGCTGGTCGGCATCGCCGGCAGCTACGGCGTGGCCTGGTTCGGAATTCGCGTCAACACCTTCGCCAACTCGCGCACGGCCTTTGCAGGCCTGCGTGGCAAGCCCTACCTGTGCATGGCCATTCCGCTTGAAGCCGGGATGAGCATCGGCATGATGCTGATCTCGGTCGAACTGCTGATCATGCTGGGCATCTTCCTTGTGATTCCGGGCGAGTATGCCGGTCCCTGTTTCATCGGCTTTGCCATCGGCGAGAGCCTGGGCGCGGCTGCGCTGCGTATCGCCGGCGGCATCTTTACCAAGATTGCCGACATCGGCTCGGACCTGATGAAGATCGTCTTCAAAATCAAGGAAGACGATGCGCGCAACCCCGGCGTCATCGCCGACTGCACCGGCGACAACGCGGGCGACTCCGTAGGGCCCTCGGCCGACGGCTTCGAGACCTACGGCGTCACGGGCGTGGCCCTGATTACCTTCATTCTGCTCGCCGTGAAAGACCCGGCGATCAAGGTCGATCTGCTGGTCTGGATCTTCGTCATGCGTGTGGCCATGCTGCTGTCGAGCGCCTTCGCCTACTTCCTGAACAGCGCGATCGCCAAGGCCCGCTATGCCAACGCCGACGAAATGGACTACGAGAAACCCCTCACGTCGCTGGTCTGGATCACGTCGATCATCTCCATCGTGCTGACTTACGTCGTCTCCAATCTCCTCATTCACGACCTCGGCGACGGCACCATCTGGTGGCGGCTGGCCTCCATCATCTCCTGCGGCACGCTGGCCGGCGCGCTCATCCCGGAACTGGTCAAGGTCTTCACCTCAACCAACTCCAGCCACGTGAAGGAAGTGGTCAAATCCGCGCAGGAAGGCGGCGCTTCGCTGGGCATCCTGTCCGGCTTCGTAGCCGGCAACTTCTCCGCTTACTGGCTGGGATTCTGCATGGTCGCTCTGATGGGAACGGGCTACTATTTCAGCCTGGGCATTCCCGATCTGCAGTCCAATCCCATGGGACTGATGCTGGCGCCGGCCGTCTTCGCCTTTGGCCTGGTCGCTTTCGGCTTCCTGGGCATGGGGCCGGTGACGATCGCCGTCGACTCGTACGGCCCGGTTACCGACAACGCGCAGTCGGTTTATGAGCTCTCGCTTATTGAGAACGTGCCCGGAATCGAGGCTGAACTGAAGAAGGACTTCGGCATCGACGTCCAGTTCGAGAAGGCCAAGCATCTGCTCGAAGCCAACGACGGCTGCGGCAACACCTTCAAGGCTACCGCCAAGCCGGTGCTGATCGGCACCGCCGTGGTTGGCGCCACCACCATGATCTTCTCCATCATCATGGCGTTAACCCACGGATTGAGCCAGAACGTCCAGAACCTCTCGCTTCTGCATGCGCCTTTCATGCTGGGGCTCATCTGCGGCGGCGCCGTCATCTACTGGTTCACCGGCGCTTCTACGCAGGCCGTGACCACGGGCGCATACCGCGCGGTCGAGTTCATCAAGGCCAACATCAAGCTGGAAGGCGTGGAGAAGGCCTCGGTCGCCGACTCGAAGAAGGTGGTGGAGATCTGCACCGTTTACGCGCAGCGGGGCATGTTCAACATCTTCCTTGCGGTCTTTTTCGCCACCCTCGCTTTCGCGTTCATGGAGCCGTTCCTGTTCATCGGCTACCTGATCTCGATCGCGATCTTCGGCCTCTACCAGGCCATCTTCATGGCCAACGCCGGCGGCGCCTGGGACAATGCGAAGAAGATCGTTGAAGTCGACCTGAAGCAGAAGGGCACGCCGTTGCACGATGCCACTGTCATCGGCGACACCGTCGGCGATCCATTCAAGGACACCTCTTCGGTGGCCATGAATCCGGTCATCAAGTTCACCACGCTCTTCGGATTGCTGGCCGTAGAACTCGCCGTGACTCTCAGCAAGGAGCATGGAACACTGGCCGCGGTTCTGTCCGTTATCTTCTTCCTGGTGTCGATGTTCTTCGTGCACAAGTCGTTCTACGGCATGCGCATCGAAACGAAGTCGGGTAACTGATCGTCCTCGCGTCTCTCCATCCGGGCTGGTTCCGCGCAGCGGCGCGGAGCCGCCCGGCTCTTGCAGGAGCCGCTGCCTTCGCGCCCGCGGATTGCAGGCCCGGGCAAAGCCCGTCTGTTGGCAAAAATCATTGCGATGGCGCGGATTTTGGCGCTACGCATGCCACCATGCGACTTCCCCGTCGGCTGCCTTCGCGCCCTTGTTCTTGCTGCGGCTGCCGCTCCCAGCCTCGCGCACGCCGCGGCATTCGCCTCGGTGTGAGCAGCTCCGCCGGCGCTTTCGTTCGACGGCGGACAGGCTCAGCTTGATGGGGCGTGGCAGTTTCACCTCGACGACGATCCCCGCTGGGCGCAGCCGGCATTCGACGACGCGAACTGGGAGCAGTTGACCGCCGATCAACCCTGGGGCGCGCAGAGCCGCTTCGCACAGGAGGGTTTCGCGTGGTACGGCAGGCGGGTGCAACTGCCGACCGGATGGGGCCGCACCCGCGCCTCAGCCATCGCTGCTCAGCCGGCCGAATCCATCGCCGAAGCCGCTCAGAGCTTCGGCCAGCGGGAAGATATCACGGTGCTCACGTTGAGCCGCCTGCACAAGGAAACCTTTCCGCAGGGTAGAAAAGTCGCGGCAGCTACAGCCTAATCAAAATCGAGTGACAGGTTTCAGGATCGTTGTTCCCCGCATCCAATACCGTCCAGCCGCTCGAACCTCATCCAGCAGAGGCCCTCGTATCAGCCGGAAAGGGGACATTTGCCCTACCACCGTCATCCCCAACGCCGATTTTCGCCCCCGATCTCCACAACTCGCACAGTTGCGCTCCCGGATTGCACCAGTTCTGCGCCTTGTGGGCGAGCCTGCGAAGGGCTAGCCTGAAACGGAGGCGTAGAGCGCGGACCAGCCCTCCTGGTTTTGCCCGGACTGGTACGCCAATTCTGACCGCATAATCCCGCGCCAGGTAAGGCTGTTTGTGAGTTTCCACAGGCAAATGGCAGTGTTTAAGAGACAGGTGCGCGAAATGCCAGCAAAATACAAGATATTGTGGTTTGTTCTTGACATGCACCACGGACAGCGGTATTTTTCCATCTGCGGCTTTTAACGGACTGTAACGATGAACCGGCCCAATGGGGCGTTGGTCAGGCCGCAGGAACCCTGGTTTCCACTGTTACTTTCTAGCCCAGTTTGTCCTTTTGTTTTCAAGCACCTGCAATCCGCTTTATCCTCCGGCGCAAGCGCCGAACCCGCGATCTTTTCACCGATTCTGCCTTTGGAGAGTACCAGAATGAACGAGGCTCAGCTTCAGACTTCGACCGCCGCTTCTCAGTTGACCCAGCGCACCCAGCAGGGCCTCACGTTTACGCGCCGTTTCTCGACCGAGGGCGTATCGCCATATGACGAAGTCCAGTGGGAGCGCCGGACGGCGGCGATTACCGATACCAAGGGCAATACGATCTTTGAGCAGAAAGATGTCGAGATTCCCGTCGACTGGTCGATGACGGCCACCAATATTGTGGCTTCCAAGTATTTGCACGGGCAGATGGGCACGCCCGAGCGCGAAAACGGCGTGAGGCAGTTGATCTCCCGCGTGGCCGAGACGGTGCGCGACTGGGGTCTGGCAGGCGGCTACTTCGCCACGCCCGTCGATGCGGCGATCTTCCACGACGAGCTGGCCCACATGCTGCTGACGCAGAAGATGGCTTTTAACTCGCCCGTCTGGTTCAACGTGGGCTGCGACCGGCTGGAGCCGGAAGCGGACGGTCAGAACTGGCACTGGGATCCGGCCACAGGCGGCGTGCGCTTCACCGCCACGGGGTACAGGAACCCGCAATGCTCGGCGTGCTTCATCAATTCGGTGGAGGACTCGCTGGACTCGATCCTGACCCTGGCCAAGACCGAAGGCATGTTGTTCAAGTGGGGCTCGGGAACGGGAACCAACCTCTCGTCGCTGCGTGGCTCCATGGAACTGCTTTCGGGCGGCGGCCAGGCCTCGGGGCCGTTGAGCTTCATGCGCGGCTTCGACGCCTTTGCCGGCGTCATCAAGAGCGGCGGCAAGACCCGCCGCGCCGCCAAAATGGTGATCTTGAATGTGGACCACCCGGACATCGTGGAGTTCATCGAGTGCAAGGCCAAGGAAGAGGCCAAGGCCTTCACCCTGATCAAGGCCGGCTACGACGGATCGGGCCCGGACTCCGAGGCGTACTCCTCAATCTTCTTCCAGAACGCCAACAATTCCGTTCGCGTCAGTGACGAGTTTATGCGCTCCTACGAGGCCGACAGCGACTTTACCACCTACACGGTGAAGGGCCACCAGCAGGTTCAGACCTACAAGGCGCGCGAAATCATGCGCAAGATAGCCGAGTCCACATGGCTCTGCGGCGATCCCGGCATGCAGTTCGACTCCACCATCAACAAGTGGCACACCAGCAAAAACACGGCGCGCATCAACGCTTCCAACCCGTGCAGCGAGTACATGTTCCTCGATAACTCCGCCTGCAATCTGGCCAGCCTGAACCTGATGCGCTTTGTCACTCCTGCCGGCGCGTTTGATATCCCGGCCTATCGTCATGCCATCGCGGTGACGATCACGGCCATGGAGATCCTGGTCGATAACTCCGGCTATCCGACCGAGGCCATCGCGCGCAACTCGCACGACTACCGTCCGCTGGGCCTGGGCTATGCCAACCTGGGCGCGCTGCTGATGTCGCTGGGCCTGCCCTATGATTCGGCGGCGGGGCGCGATCTGGCTGCGGCTGTCACCGCGATCATGTGCGGACAGGCCTACCTCCAATCGGCGATCGTCGCTTCGCAGTGCCGGCCGGTGGCCTCGGCCACGCCGCTCACCGCCTCGGCGGACCGTCAGGGCGGAGCCTGTCCCGGCTTCTACGTCAACCGCGAGCCCTTCCTTGATGTCATCCGCATGCACCGCGCCGAGGTCAACAACATCGGCAAGTCGCGCGTGTCGGGCGAACCGTTCATGGTGCCGCAACTTGAGGCCCTCATTGACGCCAGCCGCGAGTGCTGGGACATGGCCCTGCTGTACGGCGAGCGCTACGGCTATCGCAACTCCCAGGTCACCGTGCTGGCGCCTACGGGCACCATCGGTTTCATGATGGATTGCGACACGACCGGCATCGAGCCCGACCTGGCCCTGGTCAAGTACAAGAAGCTCGTGGGCGGCGGCATGATCAAGATTGTCAATAACACCGTGCCTGCCGCACTCTTCAAGCTCGGCTACTCGAACGACGAGGTCAATGCCATCGTCAGCTACATCGACGCCACCGGCACCATCGAAGGCGCGCCCGGCATCAGGCCCGAGCATCTGCCGGTCTTCGATTGCAGCTTCAAGCCCGCCAAAGGCACGCGCTCCATTCACTATATGGGGCACATCAAGATGATGGCCGCCACGCAGCCTTTCCTCTCCGGCGCAATCTCGAAGACTGTCAATCTGCCCCACGAAGCTACCGTGGAAGACGTCGCCGAGGCCTACGCGGAGAGCTGGCGGCAGGGCATCAAAGCCGTGGCCATCTACCGCGACGGCTCCAAGGGAACGCAGCCGTTGAACACCAGCGTTGACACCAGGAAGGAGCCTTCCGCGCTCGATGCCGTAGGCGGCCGCGTGCTCACCCATCTGGTTGCCATGCAGCCGGCAGTTGAAGCCGATCTGAAGATCCTTGAAGCGCACGCCGCCGACAAGGTCGAGATCGCTGCAAAGCAGTTGCTCGCCGCCGCGCAGGCCTTCGAGAAGTCGCTCGGCGAGATTGCTGCCGCCGCGGCGCTGCCCCTGCTTGCTCCCGCGCCTGATGCTGGAGGAATCATTGCCGAGGAACAGGATCAGAACGCTCCACCGCGGGCGGTACGTCACCGCTTGCAGGAGGAGCGCGCATCCATTACGCACAAGTTCTCCATCGCCGGCCACGAGGGCTATATCACCGTCGGGCTTTACCAGAACGGCCAGCCGGGCGAGATCTTTATCCGCATGGCCAAGGAAGGTTCCACGGTCTCCGGCCTGATGGATGCATTCGCCACCTCGGTTTCGCTCGCGTTGCAGCACGGCGTGCCGCTCAAGGTTTTGTGCGAGAAGTTCGCGCACACCCGTTTCGAGCCTTCCGGCTGGACCGGAAACGAGCAGATTGGCTACGCCAAGAGCCTGATGGATTACATCTTCCGCTGGCTCAACCTGCGCTTCCTCTCGGGCGAGCAGTTGACCCTGTTCGCGGGCCTCGCGCCCAGAGCGCCGGAACTGCCCGCTTCGCCGAGCCTGCTTGAAAGCGATGGCGAGGCCGACCACGCCGCCGGCTCGCAGGAGCACCTGGCACGCCTCGCTGAGGAGGTTGCCAGACGGCTCAACCACGTGAGCGGGCACGGCAGCGCTGCGGGCGGTGGCATTCCTCCCGAGGTGCAGACGCGTCCGGCGCAGCCTGCCAGCCCGGTGCCTTCGCTCCAGGACCGCGGACTCTACCACGCCGCCGATGCCATGCGCACCATGTATGACATGGGCGACGCGCCAAGCTGCAACGTCTGCGGCGCCATCATGGTCCGCAACGGCAGTTGCTACCGCTGCATGAGCTGCGGCTCGACGAGCGGATGCAGTTAACAAGCGCTCACACTCAAGTGCAGCAGAAAAGCCGGGAGATGCTCTCCCGGCTTTTCTGCTGCATACGATTGATCCGACCTATCAGAATGGATGCGGATGGTTGGGTGAGTTGATATCCCCGGTCCGAAAATCCGGACATGTCGCGCCCTGGATTGTTGCAGGAACAGAGGGACGGGTCAGTAAAATCCGCTTCAACCGTTGCCGAATACGGGAATCGCCGCGCCGTGCACTACGCGCGCTTCGTCGCTGGCCAGAAACAGCACTACCCTGGCGATCTCTTCGGGCCGTGGCCACCTGGCAAAATCGGCGCCCGGCATGGCGGCGCGGTTCGCAGCCGTGTCGATGATGCTGGGCAGGATGGAGTTGACGCGGACTCCAGTGCCGGCAAGATCGGCGGCGAGTGAATCCATCAGTGCCACCGCGGCGGCCTTGCTGGCGGCATAAGCCGATGCCCCGGCGGCGTGGTCCCATGCCGCTTTGGCCGCCACGTTAACAATGGCCCCGGACTTGCGGGCAATCATGGCTGGAACCACGGCTTTGGCCAGCGCGTAGCCCGCGCGCAGGTTTAAGCTCAGCATGCGCTCAACTACTTCCGGCTCAAGCTTCCACAGCGGAGTCCCTCCCGCATAACCGCCGACTGTATTGACCAGTACGTCAAGCCGGCCCCACTCCGACAGAATCTGACGCGCAAGCTCGCTCGTCTGCTGCGCGTCCGTCACGTCCACGCTGAATCCGGCCACGCGGCTTGCCGCATCTCCAGCTGATTCCTTAAGTGCCAGCAACTCCTTTTCATGACGCCATGTCACGACCACCTGCGCACCGGATGCAACGAATGCAAGACTCACTTCGCGTCCCAGCCCGCCCGTCCCCCCGGCCACCAGTACGGTCTTTCCGAAAAAGTCTCTGCTCATCGGCCACCCTCCTCAAATCAATGTCCATCCAGTATTCCACGTCCCTGACCCGGCATTTGCGGCCTGCGGCGCGCCGACCTCCCGGCGTCTCGCGCCTCTCACCGTTGCGCCGGCCGCTTGCGTGAGCCATCGCATCCTGCCTGCGGCTATTCGATCCGTCTGTGCGGTACATTGTTGCATGGAGGAAATCATGCGCAAACTGGCGGCATTCATCGGGCTGGCGGGATTTCTGCTGGCGGCGGCTGTTCCCGCAGCCAGGGCAGCCCTACTCCTTCGTAACGACAAGGTCGCCGTTACGAGCGAGACCCTGGCCCCGGGCCGGCAGGAGCAACTCGACGGAGCACATGCGAATGTACTCGTGGTCTTGTCCTGCGATGCGATTCGCGTTGTTGCCGCCGGGGGCCAGGCAAAAACCCTGTCCGTGAAGCGCGGTGACACGCTGAACCAGCCTGCCGGCGTACGTTCCATCGCCAATGTGGGACGCACGGAAGTGCAGCTCGTGCGCACGGAGTTCCTCACCGATGGCAGCGGCATAACCTGGGGCGCTGTGGGCCTTCCACCCAACTACAGGTTGCTCTTCGAAGATCGGTATAGCCGCACCTACGACATTCGTATTGCCGCGCACCAGTGGGAGCAGCAGCATACGCACCATGCTCGTGTCGTTGTCTGCCTGAGCGGCGCGCAACT
>JAKCDN010000361.1 GCA_021841795.1 Acidobacteriota bacterium
AGTGTTTCCGCAGATTCGCCACCCGCTATGAAAAATCAAAAGCCTGCTTCAAAGCCCTCGTCGCTCTCGCATGTACCTGGCTGAATCTGAGGCTATATGTCGATACGGCCTAGGGCGATACACGCTCGACCATCTCAGGTTTCACGCTGGAAGCTTGGCGCGGCAGGCAGAGACGAGCCCGGCGGCGTAGCCTCAATCCGCGTGGCAGGCGATGCGCGTGGAAGATCCGGGGCCGAATAGGTCGATGCGATAACATTTTCCGTATGCAAATCAGAAAAGCTGTCATCACCGCGGCTGGCCGCAACCAGCGCAATCTGCCGATGCAGACGCTGTTTGACGAACGCGGCACGGAGCGGTCGGTGTTGAACCTTGTGGCGAGAGAGGCGGTGCGGGCCGGCATCGGGGACATTTGCGTTGTGGTTTATCCGGGTGACGAGGAGCCCTACTCGCGATTGCTGGCCGACGTCGGCGCCCGTGTGAGCTTTATTGCGCAGACAGAGGCGCGGGGCTATGCTCATGCGGTTTTTTGCGCGCGAGATTTTGTACACGGGGAACCGTTCCTTCACTTCGTCGGCGATCATATTTACGTGGGCTCGGAAGCGAATGGATGCGCAAGGCAGCTCGTAAGCGCGGCTGCTGACGAAGGCTGCGCCATCTCTGCCGTGCAGGTAACGCGCGAGAGCCTGCTTCCGTACTACGGCGCCATTGGAGGTTTGCCGGTGGAGGGCAAACCGGGTGTATACCGCATCGAGAGCGTTCTGGAGAAACCAACGCCGACCGATGCCGAGCAGAGCTTAATGGTTCCCGGCCTGCGGAGCGGGCAGTATTTATGCTTCTACGGCATGCACGTGCTCACCCCGACGATTTTCGAGATCCTCGCCGCCATGCTGGCAGAGTCAGAGCCCGGGCGAGCGAGTCTTTCAGCGGCACTTGCCGTTCTTGCGCAAAAAGAACAGTATCTGGCCATGATTCATCCCGGTCAGCGCTTTGACGTGGGTGTGAAGTATGGGCTGTTTACGGCTCAACTGGCACTGGCACTGAACGGCCAGGATCGCGAGGAGGTGCTGACGGAACTGGTGCAGGTTCTTGCCGCACGCGAAATGCGAGCCGGGAAAGAGGCATAAGCGTGAGCGCACTCTGGACGATGATCCGGGCGTCCGATCCGGCAATTCGCAACCGCTCGCTCGACGTTTTTTGCCGTGCAGCCGCGACCGACGAGCTTCTGGCCGAAGCCGCGGAACTCGAAGATCTGCGGCACGGTTGCGACAATCTCTACGAACGGGTGCGGGCGCTGTTTTTTCTCTATGCCGTACACCGGTTTCATCTTCCGGCGCGGCTGGCGAGCGGCTCGGCGGGCGCACGAATTCCCTTCAGCGGCTACGAGAAGCTGCTGCATCGGCGCTACGAAGAAGCGATTGCACTTTTCATTGCCAGGCAAAAGAGCGAGGGCTTGAGCGATGGCCTTTCGAGCGCGCTGGCGGCGGCGTATCGCGGTCTGGGATTTCAGACTCTGGCCGATCAGGTGCGGCGGAGCGTGCGTTCGGTGCGCGGCAATCAATGGATGTTCCGCACCGGGCATCCGGCGGATTATCCGCTGCGGCTGCGCCCGGAGCTTTTGCGCCGCGGGGCGGGGGAGCCATATCCGGTTCTGCACGAGTCCACGCCGGTGCGCATGGACCTGAGCCACAGCGGCTGGAGCGACATCTTCTTTCTAGGCATGGATCTGCCCGAGTCGGCGCGGGTCCTGAATATCTCCATCGACCTGTCGGTGTTGGGCTCCGGGGCAAAAGGCCCGAAGCCCCCCGTGGAAGCCTACCTGCGGGTCATCGACCGGCCCGTGATCCGCCTTGTGAGCGTCGATCTGGATGCAAGCGCAGAGATCAGCGAACTGCGCGAGCTTTTCGACTTTGGCCGGGACTATCTGGGACTGCTCAAAGCCGCAACTATTGCTTCGGGAATTGTTCCACCGGGCATGGAAGGCTCGAACCAGCCTTTATCAGCGGTGCTGGCGCAACTGACACAAAGCGCGGGTTTGGGGCTGGAGATTGTCAGCCATGTAAACAACATTCCCAAGGGATCGCGGCTGGCGGTATCGACGACTTTGCTGGCTTCGCTGATCTCCGCGTGCATGCGGGCCACGGGCCAGACGGCGTCGCTAACGGGGGTGTTGACGGAGCCGGAGCGGAGGCTGGTGGCGGCGCGCGCCATTCTGGGCGAGTGGCTGGGAGGCTCGGGCGGCGGCTGGCAGGATTCAGGCGGGGTGTGGCCTGGAATCAAGTTGATCGAGGGGGTCAAGGCAGCCGAAGGCGATCCCGAGTTCGGCATCAGCCGCGGACGCCTGCTGCCGCAGCACCGCATGCTGACGACCGAAGACGTGAGCGAGCTTACGAGCCGGCGGCTCCAGGAGAGCCTGATCCTGGTGCATGGAGGGATGGCGCAAGACGTTGGTCCGATCCTCGAGATGGTTACGGAGAGATATCTGCTGCGGACGGAGCCTGAATGGACGGCACGGCAGATGGCGCGCGGCATTCTCGATGAAATGCTCGACGATTTGCGTGCAGGCGACGTGCGGGCCATCGGCCGCGCCACGCAGCGGAACTTTGAAGGGCCGATCCAGACGATGATTCCCTGGGCGAGCAATCTGTACACGGAAACGCTGATCGGCAAGGTGGGCGCGATCTTCGGGGACGCGTTCTGGGGATTCTGGATGCTGGGCGGGATGTCGGGCGGGGGGATGGGTTTTCTCTTCGATCCGGCGCGCAAGGCTGAAGCGCAGAGCCGACTGGGCGCGCTGATGCGCGAGACGAGCGAAAAACTGGCGGGCGGGGTGGCGTTCGCGATGAAGCCGGTGGTTTATGACTTTGCCATCAACGAACGCGGAACCGCGGCGGAGCTTAGGCAGAGCGCGGCGGCATTGCTGCCGGACGGCTATTACAACATCGCGCTGCCGGCGATGCTGCGCAAGGACCAATCGGCGCTGACGGCCTGCGAAAGACTGGATCTGGAAAG
>JAKCDN010000021.1 GCA_021841795.1 Acidobacteriota bacterium
GACGGAGAGCGGCATCGCAACGCGCGCAGACATCGCCCGCCTGCGCAGTGCCGGCTTTGACGCGTTCCTCATCGGCGAGAGCCTGATGCGCCAACCCGATCCCGGCCAGGCCCTGGCCGCGTTAATCAAGTGATGAGCATCTGGATCAAGATCTGCGCCAATACCTCGCTGGCCGACGCCCAACTGGCCGCCGCGGCCGGCGCCGATGCCGTGGGATTTGTCTTTGCGCCCAGCCCGCGCCGCGTTACCCCGGAAGCCGTTGCGGAGATAGTGCCGCATCTGCCGGCAGGGCTTGAAAAAATCGGAGTCTTCGTCGATGCTGCGTTCAGCGAAATTGCCGCGGCCGTCGCAACCGCCGGACTGACCGGTGTGCAGCTCCACTTCAACGCCCCGCCGGTTCTGCCTGCCCAACTGCGTCAGCGCTTCGGAACCAGGTTGCGCATTCTGGGCGTGGTGCACTTTGACGCCGCCGCCCGCGAGCGCGTAACCGCGATCGCGCGCGATGAAAATGTCGATGCGCTGCTGGTGGATTCGCGCACGGCTGGGGCGGTGGGCGGAACCGGGCAGACCTACGATTGGGGCGCGGCCGCGCGCTCCATCTTCGGCCCCGCCGGGCAGGTCAAAATGATTGCCGCAGGCGGCCTGACGCCGGAGAACGTGGCGGAGGCAATTGCCGCGCTGCGCCCATGGGGCGTAGACGTCGTTAGCGGCGTCGAGGCCGCTCCGGGGCGCAAGGACGCGGAAAGGGTGCGGGATTTCATCGCCAGGGCGAGAGCGGCGCGGTCGGAGCCCGGACCCGACAGCCTCCGCTCCTAGTACACTGAGTAGTTCCCCGCTCTTTTGGGCAAACAAGCAGGAGCTGCAGATGGCATCGGTGATCCTTCCGGCAAATCCCTCGGAGTCGCGCCCCGGGCGCTTCGGCGTCTATGGCGGGCGCTACGTGCCGGAGACGCTGGTGGCCGCGCTGGACGAGCTCGAGCACGCCTACGATGAAGCCAGGGCGGACGCGGCCTTTCAGGCCGAGCTCAATCTGCTGCTGACCGACTACGCCGGCCGGCCCACGCCGCTCTACTTCGCGAAGCGCCTGACCGAGTCGCTGGGCGGAGCCAGTATCTACCTCAAGCGCGAGGATCTGCTGCACACCGGCGCGCACAAGATCAACAACGCGCTGGGTCAGGGACTGCTCGCCCTGCGCATGGGCAAGAAGCGCGTCATCGCCGAGACCGGCGCCGGCCAGCACGGTGTGGCCACGGCCACGGTCTGCGCGCTGCTTGGCCTGGAGTGCGTCGTTTACATGGGCGAAGTCGACATGGAGCGCCAGGATCTGAATGTCAAGCGCATGCGGCTGCTGGGCGCTGAGGTGCGCGGTGTTGCCGCGGGCTCGCGGACGCTCAAGGACGCTATCAGCGAGGCCATGCGCGACTGGGTCACGAACGTCCGCACCACCTACTACTTGCTGGGTTCGGCGCTGGGCGCGCATCCCTATCCGACCATGGTGCGCGATTTTCACCGCTGCATCAGCCGTGAGATCAAAGCGCAGCTTCTCGAAAAAGAAGGACGCCTTCCGGACGCAGTCATTGCCTGCGTGGGCGGCGGCTCGAATGCGATCGGTGCCTTTTACGAGTTCATCGCCGAGCGGGACGTACGGCTCATCGGCGTCGAGGCCGGCGGATGCGGCGCCGCGCTCGGTGAGCACGCGGCGCGCTTCCGTGGCGGCGTGCCGGGCGTGCTGCAGGGTACATTCTCCTACGTCCTGCAGGATGACGACGGGCAGATCGCGCTCACGCATTCCGTTTCCGCGGGGCTCGATTATGCTTCCATCGGCCCGGAGCATGCCATGCTGCACGATACCGGCCGCGCGGAGTACGTGGCGCAGAGCGATGCGGCTGCGCTCCATGCGGTCACAACACTGGCGCGGACTGAAGGGATTCTGCCCGCTCTCGAAAGCGCGCACGCCGTGGCCGAGGCCATCCGTATCGCCCCCACGCTCACTGCGCGTGAAATACTGGTGGTGAACCTCTCCGGCCGCGGCGACAAGGATATGGGGATTCTTGCGCACGAGCTGAAGCTGTAAGGACTCATAAGATCTTCCATGCCGATTCGTTTCCATCACAAGCCGGGTCTGGTGATTTATTTGACCGCCGGCGATCCGTCTCTGGACGCGACCCGCGAAATTGCGATCGCAGCCATCGATGCCGGCGCCGATGTGATCGAGTTAGGCGTGCCCTTCAGCGATCCGCTCGCTGACGGTCCCGTGATTCAGCGCGCCATGGAGCGCGCTCTGGCCCACGGATCAAATCACGGAGGCGTCCGGCTTAAGGATGTGCTCGCTCTGGCGCGCGAGATTCGCGCCGCCCGTCCCGAAGCCGGCCTCGTGCTCTTCAGCTATCTGAATCCGATCTTGCGCCATGGCCTCGCCCGGTTTGCCGACGACGCCAAAGCTGCGGGCGTGGACGGCGTGCTCGCCACCGACATGATCGTCGAAGAGGCCGATGCATACCTCGCCGAGATGAGCCGTGTCGGTCTGGCGCCGATCTTTCTCGCCGCGCCCACTAGCCCCGACGCGCGGCTTGAGGCCATCGCCGCGCACACCAGAGGATTTGTCTACGCCATCTCGCGTACCGGCATTACCGGCAAGCAGCAGAGCGTGGCCACGGATGCGGCTGCGCTGGTGGCTCGGATCAGGCGATGGAGCCGGCTGCCCGTGGCTGTGGGGTTTGGCATCAGCAATGCGGAACACGTCGCCCAGGTGGCGGAGTTCGCGGATGCCGCGGTCATTGGCAGCGCCATTGTCGAGCTGATTGAGCGCACTTGCTCGAGCAAAGGGCCGGAAGCTGCGCCCGATGCCGTGGCTCGATTTATCAAGGGCCTGCGCCTGCCCCATGCGGCGCCGGCCCGGTGAGTGAAGTAGCCAGCAGCAAACTGTTTACAGCAAACGGCTCTCTCCGCGACGATGCAGATTGCGGAGGCTGGCCCCAGCAGGATCGGGCGCTTGGCTGTCTGTTGTCGGATGTTTGCCGTTTATGAGGATGCAATGACCATCGAAGAGATGCGGGTACGGATCGACGAGCTGGATCGCCGGCTCGTCGAACTCATCAATGAGCGCGCGCGCGCTGCGCAAACGATCGGCCGCATGAAGGCCGCCACTTCGCTGCCGGTCTACGAGCCGGATCGCGAGAAGATCGTCTACGCGAACGTGCGCGCGGCCAACAAGGGCCCGCTGCCCGACATTGAGCTGACGCATATCTACGAGCGCATCATCGACGTGATGCGGGCTTTGCAGCGCAACGAGCTGGCCAGCCAGAGACACGCCCAGGCCGCCGCCGAGAGCGGAGCGCCGGGCCACGCCGCGGGCGGGAACCCGCCCCCGCAGCAGCCAACTGCTGCCGAGGGCCCGGGGTCGGCGTCCGAGACAGGAAAAATATCATGATTGTTGCCATGCAGGAGAAGGCCACCGACGAACAGATCGACACCGTGATCAACGCCATGGAAGAAGCTGGCGTTCATGTGCACCGCACCACGGGCGAATTTCAGACGATTCTTGCCGGCGTCGGTCCCACCGGCGCGCTTGATCTGGCGAAGTTTGAGATGCTTCCCGGAGTGCTGCACGTCCACCGCATCAGCGCCCCCTACAAGCTCGCCGGCCGCGCCTGGAGGCCTGAGGGCACGGTCGTCGAGTTTAGAAACGGCGAGAAGATCGGCGGCCCCAGGGTGGCCGTCATCGCCGGACCCTGCGCCGTGGAAAACCGCCAGCAGATCTTCACCATCGCCGAATGCGTAAAAAAAGCCGGCGGAGGGTTTTTGCGCGGCGGCGCCTTCAAGCCGCGCAGTTCTCCATACTCGTTCCAGGGGCTGGGCATCCCCGGTCTTGAACTGATGCGCGAGGCCGCGGATGCGAACGGGCTCTGCGTGGTCAGCGAAGTCATGGAGATCGCGCAGATCGAGCCCATGCTGCCCTTCGTCGATTGCTTCCAGGTCGGCGCGCGCAACATGCAGAACTTCAACCTCCTGCGCGAACTGGGGCAGATACGCAAGCCCATCCTGCTCAAGCGCGGCATCGCGGCCACCGTCGAGGAACTGCTGCTCTCAAGCGAGTACATCCTCGCCGGCGGCAACTACGATGTGATCCTGTGCGAGCGCGGCATTCGCACCTATGAGACCTCCACGCGCAACACCATGGACATCGCTGCCATTCCCGTGCTCAAAAAGCTCTCGCACCTGCCCGTGGTCGGCGATCCCTCGCACGGCACCGGCCGCCGTGACATGGTTCCCGCCATGGCCAAGGCGGCCGTGGCCGCGGGCGCTGATGCGATCCTCGTCGAAATTCACCCCAACGCCGACAAGGCCGTCTCCGATGCCGCGCAGACGCTCTACCTCGACCAGTTTGAACAGCTGGTTGCGGAGCTGCGGGTGATTGCGCAGGCGGTAGGAAGAACGCTGTAAGCAATAACCGGAGCTGGCGGTGTTAGCGTAGTGAGCGGAGCTGATCCCGCCATCTCCACCGGCTCCGCTAACTTCGCTTTCGAAGGATGACCATGATCTCGCGCATCGCCATTCTCGGTACCGGTCTTCTCGGCGCATCCGTAGGGCTTGCTCTCCGCGATGCCGGGTTCGAGGGCGCGATCGTCGGCTGGAACCGCGGCGCTGAGGGCGGTGAGACGGCACGGAAGATGGGCGCGATCAATTCGCTTGCTGCCGATCCGATCGAAGCTGCGCTGGCCAGTCAGGTGACCGTGCTGGCCGTGCCCATCTACGCCACGCTCGACTTCATGGAGAAACTGGCAGGCGTCCTCGGGCCGGAGCAGCTTCTGACCGACGTAGGCAGCACCAAGCGCCTGATTACCGAAGCCGGCATGAGGCATTACAACACGCCGCAACGCGCTGCGTTCCTTCCCGGTCATCCCATGGCGGGCAAGGAGCGAGGCGGCGCGGAACTGGGCGATGCCAATCTCTTTCGCGGCGCCGTGTGGCTCTTTACCGATGATCCCGCGGCAAAGCGTTCCCCGCAGTCGGCCGCGCTGGTGCGGCAGTGGCGCGAGTGGGTCGTCAAGTTAGGCTCGAAGACGCGCGATCTCGACGCGGTGCGGCACGACGAGCTGGTAGCCTGGGTCAGTCATCTGCCGCAGTTCACGGCCACGGCGTTGAGCGCGCTGCTTGAAGAAGAAGTAGGCGATGCCCCCGAGCTCAAGGACGTGGGTGGACGCGCCCTGCGCGAGATGACGCGCCTCGGCGCGAGCCCATTCTCAATGTGGCGCGACATTGCGCACACGAACACTGAGTCGGTCGAACGCGCGTTGCTGGCCCTCGAACAGCGGCTGGCCTATCTGCGCGAAAATTTGCGCACGCAAGTGCTGCGCGACGAGTTCGAGCAGGCCAACAAGTTCCGCAAGGAATAGGCCTCTTACTGCACCAGCCCGAGCCACGCCCATCCCACGGCCAGCGTGAGCAGCGTAACCGGAATGCCCACCCGCGAGTAATCCCAGAAACCGATGTGCGCCTCGTCGCGGGCGCGCTCCACGACGATCAGGTTGGCCACCGAGCCCGTAATGGTAAGGTTGCCGGCCAGGGTGCTGGCCATGGCCAGCACCATCCAGCCGGTGCGCGGGTTGTGGAACGAGGGCACCAGCGACTTGAGCAGCATCACCGCAGGCACGTTGCTCACAATATTCGAAAGCAGAGCCGTAAGGCCGGTTAAAATGCCCGCGTTCTGCAGGTTCAGTCGTGCCGCGATCGTGGCGAGGTCGTCCGTGAGCCCGGCGCGCTCGGCCCCGCCGACAATGAGAAACAGGCCGACGAAGAAGACGAGCAGACCCCAGTCCACCTCGTCATACACCAGGCGCGGCTCGCGGGTGCGGGTAATGAGCATGAGCGCCGCGCCCAGTGCCGCCATCATTGCCGGCGGCACGCCGCTGAGGAATCCCGCCAGCACCAGCGCGATCACGATTGCCGGCTTGCGCAGTTCGCGCAGGTGCATGTGCGGCGGTTCCGCGGGCGCAGCGGCCGCCGCGCCGTGCGGCGCGCCGCAGAGCAGCCGGATGACGAGCCAGTCCAGCAGCATCCCGATCAGCGCCACCGGTCCCAGATGCAGCAGAAAGTCGCGGTAGCTCAGGCCGGAGAATGAGCCGATGAGCATGTTCTGCGGATTGCCGGTGATCGTCGCCACGCTGCCGATATTGGCGGCCGTGGCCACCGCCAGCAGATAGGGCAGCGGCTTAAGACCCATGCGCCGCGCCGCCGTGAGCGCAAACGGAACCATGACCAGGCAGATGATGTCATTGACAAAAAAGGCCGAGAGCGCGCCGGTGATGAAGATGGTGGCTGGAAGCAGATTGTGCGGGCTCAGGCGCGCGACCAGGTGCTCGGTAATCCACTCGAAGAAGCCGGCCAGACGCAGGCAGCCCACCACCAGCATCATCGAGAACAGCAGCACCAGCGTGGCAAAGTCGATCGAGCGCAGCGCTTCAGCCGCGCTGACCACGCCGAAGGCCACCATCAGCACGGCGCCGATAATTGCCATGCCCGGCCGGTCGATCTTCATTCCCGGCAGCTTGCCCAGCGCGAAGACCAGATAGCCGATGGCGAAAACCACATATGCCGCCGCGATTTGCCAGTGCGCGAGCGGCATGGAGTGCGCCGGGCTCAGTACGGGCAGGTGCAGACTCAATGCCATGTTGAATCAGTGTACGCGGACCGGGATACCGGCCCCGTCGATGACCCCGTATGCGCTCCGCTCCCTGCCGCCATGGCATCCTTGCGGTTACGCCTCCGGCCGCGCCTCGCTGCCTCACGCATGCCGCATCCTTGCTGCCTGCTATGCTCAAGGCTGCGGAGCCTCTCGCGCATGGGCCTCTGGGCTCCGTCCTGTTGCAAGGAGTCTCGCGCTCATGTCCGATGCCTCACTCCGCCCAACCCTGTCTGACGATGCGGCGCCTGAATCCACCGGATTCTTTCATCCCTCGGGACGCCTCTACCGCTTCACGATCCTGATCTTCATCAGTCTGCTGGTGCTCGGGAGCTATTTTGCCTACGACAGCATCGGCGCACTGGCCCCCACGCTGATTGAGGCGCTCCATCTCGACCGCAGCACCATCGGCAATCTCTACACGGCATATTCGGTGGCTGCCATCCTCATCGTCTTCTTCGGCGGCATGCTGTATGACAAGCTGGGGCCGCGCCATTCCAGCCTGCTGTTCTGCATCCTGGTGCTGGTCGGCGCAACCATCGTGGCCCTGGCCCAGTCGCGCTGGGAGCTCTTCGCCGGACGGCTGATCTTCGGCGCCGGCTCTGAAACGCTCATCGTGGTCCAGAGCGCAATCATCAGCCGCTGGTTCAAAGGCAAGGAGATGGCTCTGGCCTTCGGCATTGCTCTCACCATCAGCAGGGTCGGAACGCTGTTCAGCTTCAACACCGAGGAGCTGATTGCCCGCTACTTCGGCAGCTACCGCGTTGCGCTCTGGGCGGCGGCGGGTTTCTGCCTGTTCTCCGTCCTCTGCAACCTGGTTTATCTCGCGATGGACCTGCATGGCGAAAAGGTGCTCGCGCTGCCCGGGCCGGAGGGCGGGGATAAGATCGTCTTCTCAGACATCCGGAAGTTCACCTCTTCCTACTGGTACGTGGTGCTGCTGTGCGTAACCTTCTACAGCGCTATCTTTCCGTTCACGGCCCTGGCAACCGACATGTTCCACGACAAGTGGGGCATTCCGCTCGTGAGCGCGTCGTCGGGTGGCTTCATGGCCCAGATCTTTGACAACTTCCTGCACATGTTTTCTACCGCCCCGGGCGTGACCAGCATCATCATCTTCGCGTCCATGGTCTTTGCGCCTTTTGCCGGCAACCTGGTGGACCGCATCGGCAAGCGCGCCTCGCTGATGGTGGCTGGCTCGCTCCTGCTGATTCCGGCACACCTCCTCATGGGCATCACGCACTGGAATCCGATCCCCAGCATGATCGTGTTGGGCGCGGCCTTTGTGCTGGTCCCGGCGGCAATGTGGCCGTCGGTTCCACTCGTGGTCGAAGAGAACCGCGTAGGCACAGCGTTCGGATTGATGACCGCCATCCAGAACCTCGGTCTGGGGTTGTTCCCGCTGCTGAACGGCAAACTGCGCGACATGACGGGAAGCTACACCGCGACGCAAATCATGTTCTCCTGCCTGGGAGTGGCGGGATTGGTTTTTGCCTTTCTCCTGCTGCGCTCGGACCGCCGGCATGGCGGCAAGCTGGAGCAGGGGAAGCCCAAAGCCGCGGAATCGGCATAACGCCTGTTCTTCTGCCATGAGCGCGTGCCAAGGCCGCGAAGCGGCGCTGCTGCCGCGTCCGCCATTCAGGTTGTTTTCAGGTTGCCTGTGCTAAGGTGGCGCTGATGGTCCAACGACAGTGAAGTGCGAAACAACACCCTGTGATCCAGGTTGGAGGATTTTGATGCGTCCGCTGCGGATGGTTGCTCTTGCCTTGCCGGCGATCTTGCTTGCCGGTGCAATCTCAATGCAGGCTCAGGCCGGCTGGAATGTTACCAAGACCCTGCACATCGGCGGGGAAGGTGGGTGGGACTACGTAACGGTTGATGCACGGAACCACCGCTTGTTTGTCACACGCAGCACCCACACGCAGGTGATCGACAGCGAAACCGGAAAGGTGATCGGGGATATTCCGGGCCAGGTCCGCTCGCACGGTACCGTGATTGTGCCGCGCTTGAATCGTGGCTTTATTACGGATGGCGGCGGCAGCGGCGCAATCCTGGTCTTTGATCTGCAGACCTACGCGGTGCTGGGCAAATTGGCAACCATGCCCGACTCCGACGGCATCATTTATGACCGGACGATGGATCTGGTTCTGGCCGTGTCGGGCGACGGAAACAAGCTGATGACCTTCAAGCCCGATATCGATCCGGCAAATGGCAAAATCGATCCGCCCATCGAGCTGGGTGGCGCGCCGGAGTTCCTGGCTGCGGACGGTGACGGCAAAGCCTACGTCAACCTGGAAGACAAGGACATGGTGGCGGTCGTCGATCTGAAGACGCGGCAGGTCACCGCGCGCTGGCCCGTGGCTCCAGGAGGCCATCCCGTGGGCATGGCGCTGGACAGGAAAAATCATCTCCTGTTCATCGGTTGCCGCAGGCCGCAGAAGATGATCGTGATGAGCACGATCGACGGCAAAGTGGTTGCGGATCTGCCCATCGGCGCGGGCGTGGATGCCACCAAGGTTATGGATGGACTCGCGTTTGCAAGCTGCGGAGACGGGTCGCTCGTTGTGGTTGGCGAAAAGAATGGCAAGTACGAGGTCGAGCAGGTGGTCAAGACCCCGGCCGGCGCGCGGACCATGGGCGTGGATGCCAGGACGCACACCATCTATCTGCCAACCGCTGAGTTCGAGCCGCCAACGCCCGGCGCGCCGCAGCGCCGGCCCCGGTTCAAGCCGGATACGTTCATGATTGTGGAGGCAGGACAGACGGCGCCGTAGCGCGCCGCCTACTCCTCGGCCTCCGGCTCTTCGGCGACGGATGTAGGCAGGCTGGAGGGCTCCACCGTTTCCATCCCTTCGGCCTTGGCCGCTTCCAGCAGCACCGTCGAGGCGGAGATAAAGGTAATGTGCGTTCCGGGAAACATGTCGCGCGATGCAAGCGCCGCGCCCAGTTGCAGGGCCTCGGGCCAGCGCAATGTGGTGCGGTCCAGCAGCAGGTGGGCCGCATCCATTACTCCCGGGGTTAGCGGCTGCTGGACCATGCGCGCGGCTTCAGCCCGCAGGAATTCCAGTGCCGTAGTGGCCGCTTCCGGCGCCACGTGCCCGGCGCGCTCCCGGCGACGGATGGCTGCATAAATCTCCAGCGGCGTCGCCACAGAGATCAGTTTGCGGTTGTCCTCAACGCCTTCCATCAGCCGAATCAGGCCCTCGGTTCCAGACTCGCGCACAAACAGCTTGGCAAAGGCCGTTGTCTCCAGGAAGAAAAAGCTCACTCGGCCCCCCGTTCCCCATCCACAGTCACTGAAACCGGCTCACCCTGCACTTCGATGGGCTGGAACCGCTGGGTCTCTTCCGGAATGTCCGCCTCCGCTCGATTGAGCCGGATCGTGGTCGTCGGATAGGCCGGCGTCTTCGGGTTGGCAATCTTGCTCGTCAGCACAACCCCGCGCTGAATGGCCTCCGCCAGAACTCCCTGGCGGGACTCGGGGTTATGATTCCAGCGGAAGGCCTTGCGCGGCAAAAAGGAATCGCGAAACCACTTGAGCGCGATAAAGGCATGGCCGCCGCGCTCGGCCTCTGCCAGGGCCGTGCAAAGCTCTTTTACCCGCACGTCCATATCTGCCGGAAGCGCCGCATCGGCGTCCTCCTCGTCGTTATAGCTGCGGGGAACAAGATGGGTTGACGTGCGCGGCCCGCGGTCCGGCCGCGGAGCAGGATCATCACCTTCGGCCCGCTCAAAATAGATCCGGACCTCGTCGTACTCCGGCGACCAGGCTTCGGCCATGGCGTCGCGGCGCTTGCTGCGGCCGTTTTCGCTGCACAGCTCCACGATGGCCTGGTAACCCGGAGGCGCCAGAAATCGCAGGGCGCGCGCCATCCCAGGATCTTGTGAATAGGCCAGTTCCGTTAATGCCTCTTCAATCATCTCCTCGGCCGCAGGAATACTGAGATTGGATATTTCCAACTGATTTATAGAGCCTTTTCCTGACTTCATATCGTTCTCTCCCAGGCCGTCTGATTCCGCGACGCCAGCACGATCACCGGCCGGTGTTTCCAGCTCGGAGCCGCGCAGCAGTTTCCAGTCAGCCTTATTTCGTCTTAAAGATATCTGCTGTCTGCTCTTCTACAACGGTGTAAGCCCACTCGCGATCGTTGGATCCTCCGCTTGAAAATCGCATTCTAAGCACCGCAACGGCTGGCTTGGCGCACGGGGTCTTCTTCCAGCCTTGAAACCATCAAAGTTGACTGTCCATCTCGAATGGCAGCGGCGCCAGGTAAGGTGTACCTATTCCATTCATTACGTACGGTCGATTCTCCCTGATGCTGGATCGACTGAAAGGTATTGCCTCGGAGGTACGGCAATCCTGAAAACCGCTTTAGGTAAAGTTCGAACTTATTAACTGGCCTCTGGCAAGCTCCCAACGATTTTGAGCCAGATTACTGATTTGTGAGACGATTCTAGCGCAAAAAAAGTTGAATCTATGCGAAGTTACAGCATTGGAAGAACTTAGGTTTCGGTCCCGGCAGGCAGTTGGCTTGCTTACCTTTGTGGCTGGGCTTCGTAGAATGAATATATGCGCCGCTGCCTGCAGTACCTGCTTCTCTTTGTCTTGGCATCTCCTTTGGTGCGCGCCGATGGCTCGCCCTTCGATTTGTCCGGGCCAAAAGTGGATGTGCATGTGAAACGCGGCAATGTAACCCTGCCGATCTCCGAAACGCCCAACCTGCTTCCGGGCGACCGGCTGTGGATCCATCCCGATCTTCCCGAGAGTCAGGCCACCCACTTCGTGCTGGTCGTGGCCTTTCTGCGCGGATCGACGAATCCTCCTCCGCCGGAGTGGTTTACGCGCGTGGAGACATGGACGCGGGACGTTCGCGACGAGGGCGTGTTCGTCAAGGTTCCCGAGGAGGCGCAGCAGGCGCTGGTGTTTCTCGCGCCTGCAACCGGGGGCGACTTTAACACTCTGCGCAATACCGTGCGCGGCCGGCCCGGCTCGTTTGTGCGCGCGGCTCAGGATCTGCAGGCCGCGAGCTGGGAACGGATGCGGCTGGAAACCTACCTGGATGACGTGAAGGCGACCTCGCAGTCCGACCCCGCGGCGCTGAAAGCTCACGCCGAGTCGGCTGCGCTGAGCCTCGGTATCAAAATCAACGAAAGTTGCTTCCTCAAACCTCCTGAAGAACAGGCGCCGTGTCTCTCGCAAAACTCCGAAGGCATGGTTCTTGACAATGCCAATGCGCAGTCCCGCGTTGACCAGCTCACCAACGGCAACACCCTCGACCTGATGAACCAGTTGAGCTACACCAACGTGGCGGGAAGCGGCATGTACAGCCCGTATGTGGGCGCCATCGTCGATACGGCGCGCATTCTGTCCTCGCTGCACACGGCTCACTTCCAGTACATTCCTGCGCTTGCTCTGCCCAAGGCCGACAGCCTCAATCTGCGCCTGAATATGGCGCCCTCGTTCGTGAACCCCAGGTCGGTTGTGGTGGTCGCACTGCCCCCGGTGGGTCTTCCCCGGTCGCTGCCCCTGCATCCCACCAACCCGAACCAAAGCTTCTGCGGCATGAAGCCGAACCTGGTGCTGCCCGCGGAGGGCTCGCCCCTCGTGTTCGCTACCCAGATGGCGCACGACCTCTACCTGCATATCGAGACGACCGGCGGACATCATCAATCATTTGATGTGCCGGTCGCAGCAGATCCCAGCCAGGGCGGTCTGGTGTTGACGCAGCCCATGCCGGCGCTGCCCGGGGGCGAACTGACCGCCGTGGTGCGCGGAAAATGGGGATTCGACAACTGGGAGGGCCCCCACTATCAGCTGGTCGCCGCCCTCAAAAACGAGTGGACGCTGGCCGAATCCGACCAGTCAGCCCTGGTGGTAGGCCGGGACGATGCGCTCCACATCGACGGACCGTCCACCGTGTGCGTGGAGAAGGTTGAAGCCCGGATCGCCGGCGACCATGCGCAGACGCTGGAGTGGAAGGCGATCAAGCCTGATGGCATCGAGGTCACCGTGCCGCTCAAGGATGCGCAGCCCGGGCAGGTTACCGTTGCCCTCTATGAGTACGGGATCACCGAGCCCGACCGCCTCAAAATGGAAGCCTACGATGCCGCGGCATCGCTTGACGGACTCGTGATTCATGCCGGCGACGAGACCGCGCTCCTGAAAGGTACGCGGCTCGACGAGGTGGCAAAGGCCCAGATTGCCGGTACTGCCCTTACCCCCTCCGCGCTGAATCGCGCCGGAAACTTTGACGAGCTGCTGATGGCGGCGGGCGCGTCCACGGCCGGCCTGGTGCCCGGAAAATACTATGCCGCGCATGTGGAACTGAAAGATGGCCGCCGACTCACCGCGCCCGTGACCGTCGAACCGCCCCGTCCCCAGGTGATGCTGCTGAGCAAGGGCGTGCAGAGTGACGCTTCGCTGCCGCAGACGCCGGTCCAGTACGGCAGCGCAAGCGACCTCCCGGTCGAGGAGCGTCTCGTCTTTTTCCTCAAGTCGGTCGTCCCGGAGAACTTCCCGCGCGATGAAAAAATCGAGGTGGCGGCTGAGGATTCCAGCTTTCACACCATGCTTGGCCTGAGCGACGGGAGCCTGATGCTCGAAGACGCGCACACCGCGATCGGCAGTCTGGAGCCGCTCGCCCGCTTCGGCCCTTCTGCCTTCGGACCGGTGCGTATTCGCGCCATCTCGGCCGACGGCACCGCCGGAGACTGGCAACTGCTGGGAACGCTGGTGCGTCTGCCCGGCTTTACTGCATTGCGCTGCCCCCGCGCGCAGGCCAAGCCTTGCGTGCTCAGCGGTAATAATCTCTTTTTGGCGGATTCGCTGGCGATAACGCCGGACTTCCAGGATCCGGTCGATGTGCCCGCGCAGTTTACCGGGACGCAGCTCACGGTTCCGCATCCAGCCAACGGGGTTCTCTACCTAAAACTGCGCGACGATTCCGCTTCCGTGCAAACCCTCACCTTGCCGGTCGTGCCGATGCCATCAGTTTCCGCGCCGATCCCGCTGGTTGCGCCTGCCTCTGCGCCGGCGGCGTCTGCGGCCACAGCGATGCCCAGCGCGACCGCCCCCGCCGCCGTGGTTCCGGCTTCTGTGCAAATGGTCCCTGCGGCCGGTTCGGCGCCCACTGCAGCGGCAGCGCCCGCGGCTTCCGCGCCGGCTCCGGCCCCGGCGCCGCCTTCCGATCAGCAGTGAGCCGATGCTGCGGGGGCGCCCACCGCGGCGCCTGCGGCGTTGCCAGCCCAATTGGCGCGAGATGCACTTGGCTCGTGCGATACCGGATGCGCGGCACACAGGATCGGCGCAGGATCACGGCCCGGATCGGACCGGGCTCTGCCGGAGCCGTTGCCGGGCACGCTCTTTTGATCCGCGCAACTCTGGCGGCGCGTCCGACGCATTGCGGTCAGGCTATCGCAATTCCTGCGTAGCCGTATCCTGACGCTCCGGCACTCCAGTCGACGCGATCCCAGGCCGCGGTGACATGGCGCCAAATCGAAAACGGCTACAGGCATTAGGAATTGCCGTAGCGTAACTCCAGGACCACCAGAAACTCAGCGGCTGCTGCCTAATTGAAGTAGGCGCGGTTCTTGTCGGCAAACTCCGCCTTCGCTGCGGGCAGTTCGTCGCTGGTGAAGATCGCCCCCTGCGGGCAGATGGCGGCGCAATTGCCGCAATCGATGCACTCGTCGGGATTGATATAGACCTGCGCTACGGTTGCGGCGGCAGGGTCGCCCATCGCCGGAGCGATGGCGGCAGTGCTGCACTCCGCAACACAGACAAAGTCCTTGACGCAGGTATCGGTGACAACATATGCCATGGAAACGGGCTCCTCGGTTGGCGGGCGCTTCTTGGTTGCGCCACGATCCTCAAACGGCTCCAGGTTCGCTGTGCCCAGGCAGCATTGCCGTCCAGCCGATCTGAGCTCAAGGCGGACCGGCCTGCCGAATGCGCCGGAAAGGGTATATCTGCCCTGAGCCGCCGTACTGTGAGGCTAACTGAAGCATTCCATGACCTACTGTGACCTCAATCACCATCGCGCGGCGGCAATTTGATGATGCTCTCGGCGGGTCTACCCTGCGGAACCGGCGCAAGCCGGTGCGAATGGCAGACGCCGGTTCCCATGGCCGGATCACGCTCGCAGCCGGCCGTGAATCTGCGTGCACACCAGCCCGCGTAACCGCCGGTTCGCGGCCTGTGCTACAGTTCCCGGCTGCGGCACTTTAACTGCTCCGAAGCCTGCGGCATCGTTCCTCCTTTCGCAGCCGTTCGCCCGGCGATGCGGAATTTCAGTCTTTTCAGGATCTTGAAATCCGGCCGCCGCGGCCTCCGGATGCATGCGCAGGAACTGCTCTAAAAAATCCTCGCTTCCACGCCCGCGCTGATGTGCACTGCGCTCATGCTGCCGAAGCTGAACTGCGGCCAGTCCTGATACTCGAAGTCGGCAATGCGTAAATTGATGCGATGCCTCCAGTGATAGTCCACTCCGCCGCC
>JAKCDN010000362.1 GCA_021841795.1 Acidobacteriota bacterium
CAAGTCCGGCTTGAGGCGGGCCGCGGCGAGACGACTTGTGCATAGCTCGCCTGTGCAGGCAAGAGGTTGAACCCTCCATCCGATCAACTCATAGAGATGCTCAGGTCCGCAGCGCCTGCACGGCGGCTTAGGGAAGCAAGCCGAAGTGAACCGGAGTTATTTCTGCTGTGTCGATTGCGCCAAGCGCTCCGCAAGACTGCTGCATAACAATGCACGCACATCGCGCTGCGGAAGGAGCAGGCAACGTTGCATATTTGCTGGAACTGCGACAGCTTTACGGATGCGGAATGAGAAGAAATGGTCGGGGAGAGAGGATTTGAACCTCCGACCCCCTGGTCCCGAACCAGGTGCTCTACCAGGCTGAGCCACTCCCCGAACATTCTATTTGCCGCTCACAGCCTCGGGATAAAACAATGCGCTGCGAGCCGGAGCACGGCGTCCTGAGAGGCTCAGGCCTGCACGCCGCCGGTTGTGCGACGGGCGAAAAACACCTGCGGTCCCAATGGGGTGCAGGCGCATTCGCGACTCCTCTTTGATTCTATCGCAGAAGCGCGATTTGCGCTGGCCCGGCTGTTGGACGGGCCGAGAGATCGATTTTCGGCACAAATATCGCTCCGAGGCCGGCTCACCTCAGGTTGTCCCGGCTGCGGGTCAACGTACAACGATCAGGCGCGTCGTATAGGGGTCGAGGCTGAGATCGACCACGGGATGCCCGTCCTTGCGCGCGGCCGGAACCGGCGTGACGGAGCCCGCCTGCACATCCCACGACTCCACGATGCGCCCCGCGGCAAGCAGCGTAACCTTGCGGCGAACTGGATACGCCCCCTCGTTGAAGAAGAGGTACACATCGGCGTCGCGCCACCGGCGCTTGATTACGCGCAAAGCGGCATCAGGCGTATCGAGCGCAATCACCGGCGCGATTACGGCAGACTGAAGCGCAGCCAGGACTTCATCGGGAACGGTCTGGGGCGCGGGCGGATTGGCCGGCGGCTCAGCGGGCGGCGTTGGCGTCGGCGGCAGTTGCGCTTGCACCACGCTCGCCCATGCAAATTCACCTGGCGCGGCCGGACGCGCGTTGCGCATGGTGCGATCGGCGATCCACGCGGGCGCGCCCCCCAGGAACAGCACCTTACCTCCACTGTGAGCGAAGGCTTTGAGGCGTGTTTCAATCTGCGCGGAGAGCACCAGCGGTTCGGGCAGGATCACGGTGCGATAGCGATTCCCGCTCCGGGTGGCAAAAGCCCCTGGCAGCGCCGTCAGGGTACCGGCCAAAGCATCCTCGTCCACGACATCGAAGTCGACCTGGCGTTCGCTGAGCAATCTTTCCGCGGAGACGAATTGGACGTCTGATTTCTCGCTGCCCAGCCACATCGACATCGACGGAAGGTAGAGCGCCACCGTGGCGTCGGGCCTTCCCATGGACATGATGTAGCTCATGCGGCGCACGTAAGCCGTCAGATCAGAGAATCCCGGCTGCCCCATATACGAAGGGGCGGGGCGCGGACCGCCTGATGTGGCGGGGAAATACATCATCTCCACCAGGTTCACGCCGCGCACGAACTGTTCGTTCAGGATGTACCGCGCCGTCTCCACATCGGGGGCCGGACGGTACGCAGCAAAGCTCTCGGTAAATGCGCGCGGACGGCCGTTGACATGCGCGGCTGAGCTTGCGAGCCGCGGGTAATCGCTGATCGTATCCGGCCAGATCTGGTGCCATATTGCATCGATTCCCGGCACCTGCACCCAGCGCATGTCGCGAAAGAATGATCCTTCGCTATGCGTGAGCGCCATCTCCATCTCTTCGTGATTGAGGTGCACCTGGTATTCCAGGTGATGGGCCGCGCACCACTCGCCTTGCGGCGCGAAGAATCCGGCCGCAAACATCCGCGAGAAGACATCGTAATAATCGCCTCGAATGCGAAGCTGCTCCGGTGTCAGGTGAATCGAGACACCGGGATCACGCCGCGAAGGCGTCTGCGCAAAGAGCGCCACGAAGGGCTGCACATCGTAGCCCTTGATCTCTCTGAACCGAACGAAGAACTTCGGCGTCCAAGGCAACCCGGCGATGGAGTAGTCCGGCTCATCGCCACGAAAGCCGAGGATCGTCTTGCCGAACTCGTCACCAACATATTTCCGGTACTGCTCGTGCGTAAACTCCAGATACTGCCGCGTCGCCGCGGGGTCCATGTAGTCTTCAAGCGACTGTTCGGTGTCTTTGACGCGCCTTGGATTCGTGTCTGAGCGCGTCGGCGAGGTGCGAAATTCGTGATCGACGAGCAGGACCGTCCAGTTGCCGGCAGGGGCGGTCCAGTCGAGCGTGCCGGCCTGGAGCGGCAGCGGCAAGGCATTGCCGCTTTCGTCGACCGCGGCGGCGCTAACAACCGCAGGCGGCAGATTGCTGCGATGCACATGCTCGCCCGCGACCGCCGTAAACTTCTCCGCAACCTCCAGCGCCTGCATGCGCAGCGCAGGTTGATCGGTTGTGAATTTGCCTCCGGCAAATCCGCTGGGATAGCCGGCATCGTCCACAATCCACACCCGCATGCCGCGCCGCTTCGCCTCTTCAACGAAGTTGCGGAAAAAAGCAAAATACTGCGGCGACAGGTAGGCGAACGGCATATTGAACCCGGCCTGCACGGTTACGGCGCGAAACCCGAGCGTATGCAGGGTGTCGAGATCGCGCTCAACCTGGGCCACGCTCACGGGGCCGTTCAATCCGTAGTAGGGCTCCGGCCCGTATTCCGGCGGCGGATTCATCCAACGCCGCGCCACCGCGGCCGCATCCGGGCTTTGCAGATGCTGCCAGGGCTGCTGACAACCGGCGCCGGCCGCGACCGCCGAGATTGCGGCGATCACAAGAGCAATCGAAACATGCTGCCTCATCGCACAAATACCTTTTGGTGAATCAGACTGAAATCGGTTCCATTGTAACGCCGCATTCCTTCGTTCTGCGCCGCAGCAACGTTCCGCGCCGATCCCCACGTGCGAGAATAACAG
>JAKCDN010000363.1 GCA_021841795.1 Acidobacteriota bacterium
CAGCCGCTCGCGGGCGTCATACCCGCCGCCCGCTCATCGCCGCCGGCCTGCGGTCGATTTTCGGATGCCTGGAGCCTTACTTCCGCTCCGTCACTTCCAGCCGCTCATCGGCCGCCAGATAGCCCTTGCGCCTGAACCAGTCAGCCATTGCCGTCCGCAGCCGCTCGATCGGTACGCGGTGCCCAATCTCCAGCATGCCATCGCCGGCGGGAAATGTATCGTCAAAGACAGCGTCGTTGGTAAAGTTGCGCATGGCAAAGTTGTCGATCTGCTGAATCGGGCAGGCATGATGTGCCCCCGCGGCGTCGATCCGTTCAATATTGACGCGCCGTGCAAACATGGTCTCACTTTAAATCAACCGCGCCGCCTGACGCCCCCGCGTCTCTTCCCGCGTGCGCCTTGCATGCCGCCGTCAGGCAGGATACGTTAGAGCCAACGGCGTCTACCGCTCCCCATCGCGCGAATCGTTCATTCGCCTACCTGCCGTCGAGATTTCGGAGACATGAGATTATGCGGCTGCTTCTTCACTGGATACTGAGCGCGATTGCGCTCCTTGTCGTCTCGCACCTTGTTCCCGGATTCCATGTGGCCGGCCTGGTTCCGGCGCTCATCGCTGCCCTGGTGATCGGCCTGCTGAATGCCACCATCGGGCTCTTCCTCAAGATCCTTACCTTCCCGCTGACGATTCTCACGCTGGGCATCTTCCTGCTGGTCATCAACGGCGCAATGATCCTCGTCGCGTCCAGTCTCGTTCCCGGATTTCACGTGCGCGGCCTGGTGCCGGCCTTCTGGGGAGCGGTGGTGCTGGCTCTTCTCGGAATGGTGATCAAGGCCGTGACGAAGAAGGATTAGGCTCTTGCTGGGCCCCTGCCGCGGCCGCGGATTGAGCGCCCTGCTTCTTCATCGGCGCCGCGGACTTCTTCGCGGGCCTGGCGACCGTCGGTCCCGGTATCGTTCCCGGCGTGCGCATCGCGCCCGCTCCCGAGAATCCGCCTGCCGTGGGCACAGGCCCTGGCAGGACCAGCGTCTTGCCGTTTTGTACGTGCTCTACGTGGCTATAGACGCCCCAGCCGCCGCCCACGACGACAAACACAATTGCCGCCGCCGCCGCCGCGCGCAGCCACTGGTGCTCCATCGCCATCCGTGCAACATGCATCTCAGGCCATGACAGAACCCGCCTGCTCCGCGGTGCGGCGTCAAGCGCGTCGTGCACGCGCGCTTCCAGTCCTTGCGGCGCAGGTAGCTTCGCAATCAGCCGCAGCGTCTCTTCCCCGCTATCGCCCTGCGGCGCTGCCGCCATCGGTTTGTGAGGGTTCGAGCTCATGGCAAACTCCTCTCCTGCTAACTCCTCGCGTGGTGCAGCAACTCGGCCATCAGGTTGCGTGCCCGGAACAGCCGCGATCGTACGCTTGACTCTGTAATGCCCAGAACTGAAGCAATCTCCACGCTCGACAGTTCTTCAAAGGCTGAAAGCAGCAGAACCTGGCGTTCCTTGGCCGGCAGTTGCTCCACGCGGGCCAGCACGTGCGCATGATGTTGCGCCGCCGCCGCACGCTCTTCCTGGGAGAGCCCCGTCGAGGGCAGTACGCGAACCAGCTCCGCCACGTCGTCGGTTTCGGGCCGCGTCTTGCTGCGCCGTTTGCGATCCAGCACGATGTTCCAGACAATGCGGATCAGCCATACGCGATGGTCGCGCACCTCGGCCAGCGTCTCCCGGTGCCGCAGCACGCGCAGAAACGCCTCTTGTACGGCATCCTCGGCATCGGAGGGATTGCGCAGGACGGAATAAGCAACTCGATAAAGAGCTGCGGCGTACTGGTCCACCAGAGATGCTACGGCCGCGTCTTCCGCGCGCCGGCGCGCTTCCTCGTCTGCCGCACTCGTGGGAATTTCCATCCAACCTGCGCAAATTGCCTGGCTGGTGCTCATCACCTACCAGACGCAGCCAGCGGGAAAAGTGCTCGGAATTACCCTGTCTCGCACCCGTGGGGTCAACCTCCCGTGGCGGGACAGCCTTCGCACCCGAGATGCGGTCTTACTTGCCTATCAGCTTCTGTGCCGCAATCTGGCCGGCGGCGCCTTCCTTGTCCGCGTCCCTCACCTTGGCCCAGAGCGCCCGCGCCTGGTCCTGTTTGCCTTCTGACGCGTACAGATCGGCAAGATCCAGTTGCGCCACGCCCACTGAAACCGTCGTTGAAGGCTTGGCTACGATCTGGTTGTAGAGATCGGCTGCTTCGTTGTCCCGGCCGGTCTGGCGATAGAGTCCGGCAAGCGCCAGCTTCGCCAGGTTGGCCAGGTTCCGGTCCCAGGAGTGCGAGGCGATCGTCAGTTCGCTCTCCGCCGATCCGGTTTGCCCCATCTCTTCAAAGGTCACGCCGGCAAAATAGTGGGCCTTCGTCCCCTCGGGCAGCCAGCCGAAATCGTGAGCCACGGCCACAAACTCCCGATTCGCTTCCTTCGCGCGGTCCGCTGACGTCGAGTAAACCCCAGGCTCGGGCGGTGCGCCCGGAATCGCCAGCGGCGTGGTGTAAACATCCAGCGCCGACCCCAGCGCGGCGTCGGCTGCCGACGTGCGCAGGGCCCAGTAGGTCAACGCGCCAATGCCCACCACAAGAACTGCGCCGGCCGTGATCGCCCAGCGGATCACGCTGGACCTGTGCTCGCCAACCCAACTGGCGCTCGTTGCGGCGGCCTGGGCAAACTTGTCTTTCTTCAGCGCATGACGGGTTTGTGTATCCACGGGTTCCTTTTGTCCTTCGTCGATTGACTTGCAGGCGGGTCCGTACGGGTGAGGGCAGCGCTACTGCAACCTCAATAGTTTAGCAGTGCGGTTTCCGCAGCGGCAACCGCGCCCGCTTGCCCCCTCCGCCCGGGAACGGTACGCTTAAAGCATGTATGACGATTTTCACGCCACTGACCGCTGGAGCGGGGAAGACCTGCACTGCCGCT
>JAKCDN010000364.1 GCA_021841795.1 Acidobacteriota bacterium
GCTGATCCGTGGCTTCCGGGCGCTGATCTTCGATGACCAGATCGACGGCCTCTGCCTGGCGAATATGCAGGCCGGGCTGGGATTCGAGGACTTCGCGCATCTTTACGCGGTAGAGCTGTTTGTCGCACTGGGCGCGCGGGCTCCAGACTGCCGGGCCGCGCGAGGAGTTGAGCAGCCGGAACTGGATGCCGACGGCGTCGGCCACTTCGCCCATAATGCCGCCGAGGGCATCGACCTCGCGGACGAGATGGCCTTTGGCCACGCCGCCGATGGCGGGGTTGCAGCTCATCTGGGCGATGAGGTCGAGGTTCATGGTGATGAGCGCGGTTTTCAGGCCCATGCGCGCGGCGGCCATGGCGGCCTCGCAGCCGGCGTGTCCGGCGCCCACCACGGCGACATCGTATTGTTCGGTAAAAGCCATCTGTATTGATTGTACGGATTCGCCGGATGCGGAAGCCGGGGCGGACGGATCTGGGCTGCCGCGCCGACAGCGCCGCGGCGTGGCCGAAGGGCACTTCGGCGGCCAGACAGGGTATTTCCACGCCTTGTGATCCTGCGAGGGCGTGCGCGCAGCTTTGCTGCCCCGCGGCGTTCCTGTGCATCTAAAATGCGCAGAGGCGTCCGCGGGGTGTGTCGAGGCCGGGGCGCCGGAGAAATGAGCCAGGAGGTTCATCCAGGGTGAGGCGGTATTGCAGGTTGGCGGCAGGCGCCGTAGCTGCATGCGCGTTGGCCGGGGGCTGCGGCATGGCGGCGCTGTGGCTCGGGCAGCAGGCGGCCCTTGCGCAGAGCCAGGATAGCTTCACGCCCATGCCGCTCGACTCCGGTTTCGGGCCGATGAACCTCTCCGACCCGGCGATACCGCCGGAGCAGATCATCCAGAAATTTGCCGCCAAAGAGACCGAGTTTCAGGATGCTCTGAATCACTACACCTACCGCCGCACCGCGCGGGTTGACACGCTGGGCGACGACAACAAGGTGACGGGCGAGTGGTATGAGGTGGACGACGTCATCTTCGACCCGTCGGGCGCGCGCGTGGAAAAGGTGGTGGATGCGCCGCCGAGCACTCTGGAGCAGGGAGGAATCATGATGTCGCCCTCCGATCTCCAGGACATCGAGCACGGGTATCCGTTTGTGCTGACCACCGCGGACCTGCCTAAGTACAACATCAAATACGTTGGGCGGCAGAAGGTGGACGAGCTGGAGTGCTACGTGTTCGACGTGGCCCCGAAGGCGATTGAAAAGCATCAGCGCTACCTGAACGGCCGCATCTGGGTGGACGCCACCGACCTGCAGATCGTGGTGACCGACGGCCGCATGGTGCCCGACGACACGAAAAGGGGACAGGAAGACCTGCATCCGCCGTTCATGACCTGGCGGCAGCAGGTCGACGGCCACTACTGGTTCCCGGTGTACACCAAGGGCGAGGGCTGGCTGCACTTTACCGGCGGCTACGGGTACATGGCCCAGGACGTGCATATCCGCGATGTGGTCAAATACTCCGATTACAAGCGTTTTGGCTCTTCAGCCAAGGTGTTTTACGGCGATCAGGAGATCACCAATCCGGATCAGCCCAAGGATCAACAGCAGACAACGCCGCCCAAGAAGTAGAGCTCGCCGCGGGGGGCGCCGCAGGGTTGCGGTCAAGGCCGGAGCGGGTTGGATTCCAGCCTTTCTCGCATCGCAAAACGGTGTTGCAAGAGCCGGGAGTCACCCGGCAGGCTCGTATGCTACTATCAGCCACGAGATGTTCTGTGCGGTGGACGCAAGCGACACCGCCGGAGTTCCGCGGAGAGATCAGAAATGGCATACGTGATTGCAGAACCTTGTATCGGCACCAAGGACACCGCCTGCGTGGACGCTTGTCCTGTCGATTGCATCCACCCCAAGAAGGACGAAGGCGGTCATGGCGACGCCGATCAGCTTTTCATCGATCCTGTCGAGTGCATCGACTGCGGCGCCTGCGTTCCCGTGTGCCCGGTTTCGGCCATCTTTGCGCAGGATGACCTGCCGGAGAAGTGGTCGCACTTTACCGAGAAGAATGCCACGCACTTCGGCCGCTAAGCACTAAGACGGACTTTCAAGCTACTCAGGTTCGACTCGGCGCGCGCCCTGCCACGGCGGGACGCGCGTTTGTGTCTTCAGCGGCGGTTCGAGGCGGGGCGCGGACGCAGAAGGCCGCATCGGCTTCGGTGCGATGATGAAGAGGGATGGCGGTTCTCTGCTCAGACGCGATGGTTCTGCGTACCTGGCCGGTCCAGGAAGCGGACCTGATCGTGAGCTTTTTTACACGCGACTACGGCCGCATGCGCGGCGTGGCCAAGGCGGCGCTCAAGAGCCGCAAACGCTTTGGCGGCGCACTGGAGCCGATGACGCTGGCGCGCGCGTGGTTTGTTGAGCGGCCGCGGCAGGAGCTGGTGCGGCTCGACCAACTGGAGATTCTGCGCTCGCCTCTTTCCGCTCCTATCGACCACGCGCGCATGGCGGTGCTGAGCTTTTATGCCGAGGTGCTGGACGAGATGCTGCCCGAGCACGATCCGCAGGACGCTGTTTTCCGGCTGCTGGTCTCGGTGCTGGAGCAGACGGCGGCGGTGGAGCCGCAGCCGGCATCCAGCGGCTCAACTCAGCCCCAGGCTGCCCAGCCCTGGATGGCGCTTACCTACTTCTCGCTGTGGATGACGCGCCTGATGGGGCTGCTTCCCGATATCGGGCGCTGCATTGTCTGCGGCGAGGCGCTGCGCGCAGAGGAGGTTGCATTCGCGAGCTGGTCTGACGGACTTTTCTGCGCCCTGCACGCCAGCGGCTCGGCAAGCGCGCTCTCGTCCGACTCATGGCAGCTTGCGCAGCGGATGTTGCGCGCGCCCGCCTCATCCTTTGCCCAGGAGCCGTGGCCGCGCAGGCGGGGACAGGATCTGCGGCGCTTCACCCTGCAAACGATGGAG
>JAKCDN010000022.1 GCA_021841795.1 Acidobacteriota bacterium
CTGATCGATGTGGGCATCAATCGGCTAAGCACACAGGAGGAGTTCGACCGCTTTTTCAAGGGCGATGCGAAGCGCGAGGCGGCATTCGCAAAGCGGGGCTCAACGATCGTCGGCGACATTGATCCCCGGGCATTCGAGCTTGCCGGAGCGTACACGCCCGTGCCGGGCGGCGTGGGTCTGCTGACGATTGCGATGCTGATGGCGAACACGGTGCGGGCTGCGAAGATGCGGCGGGGGATGTGACAGGTGCTTCGAGTCGGTCTAACAGGCGGGTTGGGCAGCGGCAAGTCGACAGTAGCGGCGATGCTGCGCTCGCTGGGCGCGGAGGTGATTGAAGCCGACGCGCTGGGCCGTGAGCTGATGGAGCCGGGCCAGGCGGTATTTGCTGCGATCGTGGAGCGGTTTGGCGCCGAGGTGGTGGATGCGACGGGGCGGCTGAGCCGGGCGCGCCTGGCCGAACTGGCTTTCCGCCAGGGCCGGCTAGCTGAGCTGAACGCCATTGTGCATCCGCCGGTGATTGCCGCGCAGGTGCGATGGATGGATGAGGTATTTGCGCACGATCCGGCGGCGGTGGCGGTGATCGAGTCGGCGCTGATCTTCGAGGTGGTGCGGGATGCGCGGGCGCGGGGCGAAACCGAGGGGGTGCTGGCCGACTGGCGGCGACGCATCGACCGGATCGTGGTGGTGACAGCGCCCGACGAGGTGAAGATCAGCCGCTACGTTGCGCGGATGCAGGCATCGGGAGGCGGGAGGTATGCCAGCGCGGAGAGCCTTGAGGTGGACGCGCGGGACCGACTGGCGCTCCAGGTAAGCGATGCAGAAAAAGCGGCCCAGGCCGATTATGTAATTGACAACTCGGGCGACCTTGCATCGCTGCGCGCGCAGGTAGAGGTGCTTTGGCCACATCTGCGCGAGGCGAGCAACCAAACCGCCCAAGCCAGGTCTCTACAATAATAAAGAGGCGCGGCAGCGATTTGCCGGGGAACTTTTTCCGGTAGCTGGCGTAAGTTCAGGTGTGGCACTTGCCCTTCAGCGGCAGCGAATTACCGAAGTGGATCGGGTTGGGATTGGCTGGGGAGATCGGAACCTGGAAACCACGGTATCGGGAGCCATTTGAAGGAGCAGGATCTTCGCAGCAGTGACAGGGAATTGAGCGATGAAATTGAGCCGGTTTCTCATTATTTTCGTGATTTTTCTGGGCGGATTCTGGCTGGTGACGACGTATCTGCAGCCGGGCCGGAACTCCTTTTTCGGCAAGGGATCGAGCGCGCCACTGGAGCTGACGGAGGCCCACGCCGCACCTGCCTACGACGCGGAAGAGCAGAACAATATCGCGATCTACAAGCGGGTGCTTCCGTCGGTGGTCAACATCACGTCAACGGCGCTGGTCTTCGACTTTTTTTATGGCGCGGTGCCGCAGCAGGGACAGGGGTCGGGATTCATTCTCGACAAGTCGGGGCACATTCTCACCAATTTTCACGTGATCGCGGGCGCCAACCGTGGGATCGAGGTACAACTGAGCGACAAGCGGAAGTTCACGGCGCGCGTGATCGGCGCGGACCGGACGCACGACCTGGCGCTGCTTCAGATTGACGCACCGAACCTGCAACCGGTGACGCTGGCCGACTCGTCGCAACTGAATGTGGGCCAGAAGGTATACGCAATCGGCAATCCGTTCGGACTTTCGGGCACGATGACGCGGGGCATCATCAGCGCGATCCGGCCGATCAAGAGCGCAAACGGAGCGCCGATCGAGGACGCGATTCAGACCGATGCGGCGATCAATCCGGGCAACTCGGGAGGGCCGCTGCTGAATTCGAGCGGAGAGGTCATCGGCATTAACACGATGATCGCGTCGAACGGGGCGGATCAGAGCTCGGGCATCGGCTTCGCCATTCCGATCAATACCGCGAAGGCCGCGCTTCCGGACCTGATCCGGTATGGCCGCGTGAAGCGGCCGACGCTGGGGATCGTTTCATTCGCGATCGATCCGGACCTGGCATCGCAGATGGGACTTGCGGCGGACGCCGGAGTGCTGGTCCAGCGGGTGCTGCCGGGCGGGGCAGCGGAGCGCGCGGGACTGCGCGGGGGAACAGAACAGGCCTACGTGGGCAATACGCCGATCATGCTGGGCGGCGACCTGATTGTTGCGATCGACGGGCAGCAGGTTCAGGATCCGCAGGATATCAACGCCATCATGGACAAGCACCGGGCCGGGGATACGGTGAGTGTCACCATCGTGCGCGGCCAGCGCCGGATGACGATCAAGCTGATGCTGGATGAGGCACGGGACACAAACATGTAGCAGGTGTACAAAGAGTTGACGCAGAGGGAACGGCGGGCCGCTTCGACATGGAAGCGGCCCGCGTTTTCTGGATGCAGCGATGGCGGACAAGCGATGCCTGCGCATCAGAATCCCGCGTTGATCTCCATCCGCTCGGCCTGGGCAACCTGAGCCCGCGCCCGCGTCAAAGGCTCGTTATAGTGCGCGGCGACAATCTGCGCGGCGCGCGTATCGCTGAGGTAGGGACGGAGCATCGAGAGCTTGATGCCGGTTGCGGCGGACATCTTCTGCACGGCAGCCTTGCTGGAGATAGAAGCCACGAGCGCGAGGATCGTGTTCACGATGGTGGCCACGGCCTGAATGACCGCCAGCGCATGGGTCTGGCTTGCGGGATCGGCGATCTTAGCCGCCTGGAGAAGGGCGGCGCCGACCTGCTGCTGAAAGGTGACGACCTGGGTTTGCAACTGCTGTAACGCGCCGGCAGAGGGATGGGCGAGATAGGCTCTGGCCTGGGCGACAAGCAGGCTGGAAGCGGCATCGAAACCCTGGGTGGCGGCGGTGAAGATGGGCGAATCGGCCGGCGCCAGGAGAGAGACGGTCGAATCGACGGTGGCCACGGCGCTGACCAGGGCGGGGGTCCAGTTGACGATGTCCTGGGCAACGCCGGCGGCGGAGCAGCCCTGCATCCAGGGCAGCGGAATGAGCAGCGCAATCAACATCCAAGCGCCGATGCGGACCGTTGATCCGTGGGATTGCGGTTTCTCGCTCGACGGCACGGGATCCCTGGCGAGGAGGCCGAGCAGGGCGGTGGCGACGGCGCCGACCAGCGACACGACAGTGCCGGTGCCTGCCTTGCCCAGGGAGATGCCCTGCTGCGAGAGCACGCCGGCGATGCTGACCAGGGCAACGAGCACACCAGCCACAGAGGTTCTGGGATGGTTCCAGATATTGGCAAAGATATTCATGATGGAAGCTCCTTGACGCCGCACGATGCCTCTGCGGCGCACGTTTGCAGTTGTAGAGAGGCTGCGCACGGTGGATCCACGCCGGATACGCAGCGGCACCCCATGCACTTCCGCGGCGATTGCGGAAGCCGAGAAGGATGGCGATGGCGGCTCCAGACAGGATGCGTAGCAGCCCGCCCGCGCAGTCCGACCCGGCATCCGACTGCCGGCACTGCGCGGTGAGTAAGCGGCTCCCCATCGCAGATGCCGCCGTGGTTCCGGTCATGACATCCGGTAGAGAGCCGCCGGAGGGAGACAACAGCGGCCGCGCGACTGCGCGAAGCGACCGTGCTTCCCGCGCGAGCCTGCGCCCCGATGCCGTGTCCGGCTGCGGCTGCGTTGAGACTTCGGCAGCGGCCTGGCGGTATCAAGGGGAAGTTGCAGGCTGCTGCCTGAGCCGCAGGGTCATACAGACCCATCGCCCGGCGTTACGTTTCCGCTGTTTGTCTGTTTGTCCTTAAGGTTAGGCGATTGCAGGCAAATTTCATGCAATCGGCCGCGGGGCGGCAAGTAGCTCGGAATCATACGATTAAGCGATACCGAGGCAACCAGGACACTTGACAGGGCCTGAGGCGCGCCCCTTCAGTGAGACAGTTGCGATTTTGACAGGGGAGAGGATGGTTGGTTGACCCGGCAGAGGAAAAGGGATGGCAGGAGATCTGCCCGGCCCAGTTCCCTGCCCTGGACGGATCGATGCCGAAGGATCAGGAATCCTTTTTCAGGTACTGCCGGCCTCGGATCTGGTACTCTCCGCTGACCAGGCGAGCAATGGCCTGAGAGTAGGCGATGTGCTCCTCGGAGAGGATGCGGGCGGAGAGGGTGTGGGCATCGTCGCCGTCGAGGACAGGAACGGACCGCTGCAGGATGATGACGCCGTGATCGAGCTCTTCGTCGACAAAGTGGACGGTGCAGCCGGCAACCTTGACGCCGTAATCGAAGGCCTGCTGCTGCGCGTCGAGACCGGGAAAAGCGGGCAACAGCGAGGGATGGATATTGAGGATGCGCTGGGGAAAGGCGGCGATGAACTGGGGCGAGAGCAGGCGCATGTAACCGGCGAGACAGACGAGATCGACGCGGTGGCGAAGCAGCAGAGCCGCGACATCGGCATCGTGCGCTTCTCGCGAGCGCCCTTTGGAGATTTGCAGCGCTGTCGCAAATCCAAGCTTGGCGGCGGCGGCGATGCCGGGAGCATCGGCAACGTTGGAGATGACGATGGCGATTTCGACGCCAGGCAGCTTACCGGTCCGGATGGAGTCGGCGATGGCAAGGAAGTTTGATCCGCGGCCGGAGAGGAGAATGCCGAGGCGGGTTGGACGGGAAGCTTGCAAAGAACATCTCTCGATGGCAGGGGGCGCGGGGACTCGATGCCCGATCCCCGCCCTGGTTTATGTGTACTGCACGCGGCGGTCGCCCTTGACGATGCGGCCGACTACGTAGAATTTTTCTTCGGCGCGGTCGAGGAGGTTTTTGGCACGGGTAAACTTGGCCGCGGGGATGGCAGCGATGAGGCCGATGCCCATGTTGAAGGTCCGCATCATCTCCTCCTGCGAAACGCTGCCGAGCTGGCCGAGATGTTCGAAGATGGGCAGGACGGGCCAGGAACCGATCTCGACCTGGGCCATGACACCCTTCGGCAAGATACGGGGCAGATTCTCAGTGATGCCGCCGCCGGTGATGTGGGCCATGCCGGTGGTGAGGCCGGCTGAGACGAGTTTCTGGATGACCGGGAGGTAGCTGCGATGGGTGCGCATGAGTGCCGCGCCGGCCTTCTCCTTGATGGCGGTGACATACTGCGTGGGTTTGTAGCCGGCCACCTCAAATAAGAGTTTGCGCGCCAGCGAGTAGCCGTTGGTGTGCAGGCCGGTGGAGGGCAAACCGATGAGGACATCGCCGGGCTTGATGCCCGCGCCGGTGATCATTTTGTCGCGGTCGACCGCGCCGACAATGAATCCGGCGAGGTCGTACTCACCATCGGCGTAGAAGCCGGGCATCTGCGCGGTTTCGCCGCCGATCAGGACACAGCCATTGGTCTTGCAGCCGTCAGCGAGGCCGCTGACGACGGTTTCAATCACGTCGGCGTCCAGCCTGCCGGTGGCCAGGTAATCGAGGAAGAAGAGCGGAGTGGCGCCCTGGACGGCGATGTCGTTGACGCAGTGGTTGACCAGGTCGATGCCGACGGTCTGGTGCAGCCCCAGAGCAAAGGCCACCTTCAGCTTGGTTCCGACGCCATCAGCGGAGCTGACGAGGACGGGATTCTTCCAGCGCTGGAGGTCGAGGCGAAAGAGCGCCCCGAAGCCGCCGATTCCAGCCAACGCATTGCGGTTAAAAGTCTTCTGCGCCAAGTACTTGATGCGTTCCTTGGCTTGGCCGCCGCCGCGGATATCGACCCCGGCGTCGGCGTAAGTGACGGATTTCGCTGCATTTTCCTGAGGCACGGTCAAGCCTTCATGCTACGGAGAGTCGTCGGCACAGATGAGCCGGAAAGCAGAATTTTAGCAGCATTAGAGGCTGTGATTTCCCACAAATCGCAGCGAAGGATGAGAGGGATGGGGCGGGGATTGCCGAACGGCGCGGGAAAATGCGAAGAGATATGGAAAGCATACTTGACATGAAAATTATTCCGGACTACTCTGAGTTGGAAAGCTAGCTTTACATGGCTCCGACTGTAATCAATCGCGTGAAGGAACAACGGATAGCCCGCGGCTGGACGCAGGAGCAACTGGCACAGGCAAGCGGCGTGTCGCGGCAGAGCATCAACGCGATCGAGCGCGACCGCTACGTACCGAGCCTGGAACTGGCCCTGAGATTTGCGCAGATTTTCGGCTGCCCGACCGATGAGATCTTCCAACTGGAGAAGAAAGCATGAACCACTCCGTCCTCCGCCGCATCTTGATGCTCGATCACGTCACCGATGAGCGACAGCGCGAGCATCATCGCCGATCGAGCACCGCCGCGGTCGTCGCCGGCGCGCTCACCGCCCTGGCGCTGCTGGAATATCGCCTTCTGGTGGAGCACACGATCGCATGGGATCTGATCGCGTTGATCTATGTCATGGGCGGAACAAAGATCGCGCTCATGCTTTGGTATCGCTTCAAAAACTAATCCGCCGCAATGGAGTTTCGCCATGTGCCAGTGCCACCAGCCGCCCGACAGTCCATCGCGCCGCATCCGCTCCGCCGGATATTTCTTTCTGTTTTTGGCGCTTCTGTTCCAAACCGCGTTTGAGGATGGTTTCGGTCTTCGACATCACACGCTCTTCAACGGCGTGCGCTTTATCCTGTTTGGCTGCGCCATCGGACTGCTTTTGTGGTTCAATCGGCGCCGCTGCCGCGCGGCCAGCCCCCGCCCCTGATCAATCCCCGCCCTGAAAGGATCTCGCATGTGCCTCTTCAACTGTGAAAAGCCGAAAAAGTCGCTGCCGCTGCTTCTGGTCTTACTGGTTGTGGCGCAGATCAACCTGGCCTACGCCTTTGGCTGGCCGCCCGCCTTGCTGGCGCTGCTGCATCTTACCCCCGCTCCGAGCGACGCGATGCGGGGCATGAGCGCCGGCATGGCTGCCGCGATCGACACTATCACGCTCTATCAACTCGTCCGCATCTGGGCCAAAAGCGTCTTGCGCGATGACGGCTAATCGCTCCAATGCACAACACCCAATCGCGTTGCGCGGCAGTTGCCTAGCGCCACGCAGAAAGGAACTTCAGATGCTGCTCCTTTGTTTGCACGACCCGAAGACAATGCAGACTGTTGCGCGGATCATGCTCCCCGCGGGGCTGCTTGCGCTCGGCTGCGGTATCGCCTGGCCTCATCTTCTGGCGCCGCGCTTTCACCTGCAGGCCGGCCCGAGCGACTTCGTTCAGGGTTTTTGTATGGGGCTGGGCATCACGCTCGAAATCGGCTCGGCGGTAGCCATGCGCCTCGCCGCCAGCCGCCAGAAACGACAGTCCGCAACCCTCTGAACTCTTCGACCGCTTCGCAGACAGCCCTCCCTCGACTCCACCCTTTCGCCTGCGTCTGTGAAGACGAAAGGGGGAATCGCGTGCAGCCATCTATACTGAACCCACAATGAACCACGATCGCTCCCTAGCTCTTCAGGCTCGCGCCGAACAATGTTTTCCCGGCGGCGTCAACTCACCGGTGCGCGCTTTTCGCGCCGTGGGCGGCGCACCGCCTTTTGTCGAGCACGCCGAGGGCGCGTATCTTTTCGATGCCGACGGCAACCGCTATATCGATTACTTCGGCTCCTGGGGGCCGATGATCCTGGGCCACGCATTTCCGCCGGTGGTTGAGGCCATCGAGCGCGCGGCGCGCAAGTCGGCGAGCTTCGGCGCTTCGACGGCAAGCGAGGGCGACCTGGCTGAACGCATTGCCGCGTGCTATCCGGCGATCGAGAGAATGCGCTTTGTGAGCTCCGGGACCGAGGCCACGATGTCGGCAATACGCCTGGCGCGGGCCGCCACGGGGCGCAAGATGGTGGTGAAGTTCGAGGGCTGCTATCACGGCCATGCCGACGGCCTGCTGGTGAAGGCCGGTTCCGGCGTGGCGACGTTCGGGATACCGGGCTCAGCGGGCGTGCCCGAGGAGATTGCGCACCTTACGCTGGCGCTGCCGTACAACGAGCTTGCCGCGGTGGAGGCTGCGTTTGCGGCGTATCCGGATGCCATTGCGGCGGTGATTCTGGAGCCGGTGGTCGGCAATGCCGGCTGCATTACGCCGGAGGAAGGCTATCTGGCCGGAGTGCGCAAACTTACGGCACAACATGGCGCCCTGCTGATCGTGGATGAGGTGATGACCGGGTTCCGAGTGGCGCTGGGCGGCGCCTGCGCGCTTTACTCGCTGGATCCGGATCTGGTGACGCTGGGCAAGATCGTGGGCGGCGGGCTGCCGGTTGGCGTGTTCGGCGGAAAGCGGCGGTTCATGGATCAACTTGCTCCGCTGGGCCCGGTCTATCAGGCGGGAACACTCAGCGGCAATCCGCTGGCGATGGCGGCGGGGCTGGCGACCGTAGGTTATTTGCAGGAGCACGCCGCGGAGGTGTATGCGCGGCTGGAGGCGGCATCCGGGGCGGTGGCCGAAGGCGTGGCACGCGAGGCCGCCGGGGCAAAGATTCCGCTGACGACAAATCGCGTGGGCGCGATGTGGACATGGTTCTTCACCGGAGGGCCGGTAACAAATTACGAGGATGCGGCCAGGTCCGACACGGCGGCCTTTGGCCGCTTCCATCGCGCCATGCTGGACCAGGGCGTATGGCTGCCACCGTCCCAGTTCGAGGCAGCGTTCCTTTCGACAGCGCACACGGACGCCGACATTGCGGCAACGATTGCGGCGGCGCGCAGAGCGCTTTTGGCCTGAGGCGGCGATTGCCCAACCATAAGGCGACGCCTGTTCCGGCAAGAAGCCGCGGCCTGCAGCATGAGCGGAAGGCCGGACGGCCTCACAACGCCGGCTATGCCAGGTTGTGCCCGCACAGGTTCTGTTGTTCTCCCGTCAGATCCAAGCGTCCACGGTGACGAAGCGGTGGGTTTTTGCGTAGCGCTCCAGCAGCAGGCGGGCGGCAGAAACGCTGGGCTCGCGATTGGCAGCCGGATCGAGATGACCGCCGTCGTGAAGGACGATATTCACAGCGCGGCCATGGCGCTGGATGCGATCGATCTTGCGCTGCAGGCGCGCGGCGATACGCAGGGCAGAAGGCTCGCTCCAGTCCGAGGTCATGGCGTTCCACAGCACGGGTTCCAGACCCAGCTCGCGGGCGATGCGAAAGACGGCGGGCCGGCGAGATCCGAAGGGCGGCCGAAATAAAGTGATCGGCTGGCCGAGGATCTGCCCCAGCGCATCGCTGGTGCGGGCAAGCTCATCGCGGACGCGACGGGCGCGCGTGCGCGCCAGGTTGGGATGGGACCAGGTGTGGTTGCCGACGGCGTGTCCGGCACGACTGATGCGGCGCACCAGATCGGGCTGCGCGGCGGCGCGGCTGCCGAGCAGGAAGAAGGTTGCGCGCACGCTGAACTGATCGAGCAGATCGAGCAGGGGCGGAGTCCAGGAGGCGTTTGGGCCATCATCGAAGGTGAGCGCCAGCTCGCCCGGGCGCGCTGGCGCGGTGATTGCGCTGCCGAAGATGCGCGAGCCGGGCCACAGCGACGCGTAGGCAAGTACGCCGCCCGCCAGTCCCGCGCCGGCCGCGACGCCAAGTCCAGCACCGAGCCCTGCTGCGATGGGAGAAATCATGCTGAATGCAAGTATGCTGCTGCACATCGCCCCCAGGCAATACAGCCGGCGCAGGCAGGGGGCGAGGGTTGACGCGGATCCGGCTCCGTGGGCCTCAGGCGGTCTTTGCGGGAGCGCTGCCGCCTGACGCGGCAGTTTCGGCCGCGGCAGCGATCCGCCGCCTGGCGCGCTGCTCGCTGGATCGGCGCTCCTGCCGCCAGGTAGTCATGGAAGTTACGGCAAAGTTCCACACCGAAGTAAAGAGGAGGCCGATGAGCGCGGCGAGCCACCAGGCGAGGCCACGATGAAAGGCTTCATTGGCGATAGCCACGTTGGCGACCATACCGAGGCCGCACGCGAGGCAGAATGTGACCAGTCCGCCGAGGAAGCGCCATCCGCGCAAACGGCGATCGCGATAGGTGATGGAATTGTTCAGGATGAAGTTGAGCATCATCACGATGAAGGTGGTGACGGCCTGTCCGGCGGCAAAGTGGAATCCGGCAACGTGGAGCAGCGCGCTGAGGATGAGCAGATGAACGCATACGCCAAGTGCGCCGACCATGCCAAAGAGCACGAAGCGCACGTTCAACAGGTTGCCGAGATGCTTATCGACGAGGAGCTCGAAGTACTCGAGGCCGACGAGGGCATCGAGCTTGCTTTCGCCATGCTCGCGGAGGCGGAAGCGGTAGGGGACTTCGCCGATGCGCAGGCCGGGACCGGCGGAGAGGACGATATCGAGCAGAATCTTGAAGCCGATGCCGGAGAGACGATGAGCAAAGCGCTCGAAGGCCGACACGCGCACCATGAAGAAACCGCTCATGGGATCGCTGAGCTCGTGTTCAGCGCCCACGAGGCTGAGGCGCTTTCCCCATTGGCTGAGCTTGACGCGCCAACTGGCGAACTCGCCCATGCTGCCGCCGGCGATGTTGCGCGAGCCGACGACCAGGTCGAGATTCTCCTGCCGCATGCGGTGCAGCATCTGCGGCAGAATGCTTTCGTCGTGTTGCATGTCAGCGTCCATGACGGCCACGAAGGGCGCGGAGGCGGCGAGGATGCCTTCAATGCAGGCCGAGGCGAGGCCGCGGCGGCCGATACGGTGAATGACGCGGAGATAATCGCGGTCGCACGCCAGCCGGCGCACGAGATCGGCGGTGCCGTCGGGGGAGTCGTCATCGACAAAGATGACCTCATAGTGAATGCCGGCGAGGGCGGCGGCGAGACGATCGACCATCGGTCCCACGTTCGCGCTCTCGTTAAAAGTCGGCAGCACGATCGCCAGATCGTAAGCCATCATGTCCTCCACGCCGGACGATTGCCGGAAGCGAGCTCCAGCGCCTGACGCCGATTTTCGCTGAATCCCGACAACCATTGTATGGGGATCGCGGGGCGGTCGGCACGGGGAGAGCGGAATTTTGCCACGAGCCGCCGAGGAGCCGCGTCGTATACTTGAACTGTTCGGGTCGCATCCTGGGTTTGCGGAGCGGCACTGGAGCCCAACATGAGCCTCATCGGATTTTCCGCGGCGTCGCCGCTGGACCGGCATCACGATCCACTTCCAAAAGTTACGGTACCTGCGCTGGGCGAGATGAAGCGCCAGGGCAAGCCGATCTGCGCGCTGACGGCCTACGACTATGCGACGGCGCGCCTGGTCGACGAAGCGGGGATCGACCTGATCCTTGTGGGCGACTCGCTGGCGATGGTGGTGCTTGGCCAGGAGAACACGCTGGCCATCACGGTAGACGAGATGCTGCACCATACGCGCGCGGTGCGCCGGGCGGTACGCCGGGCATTGGTGGTGGCCGACATGCCGTTTGGCAGTTATCACGGCGCGGTGGGCGATGCGGTGAGCAATGCCATCCGCTTTGTGAAGGAGGCGGGCGCCGAGGCGGTAAAGATCGAAGGCGCACGAGTGGAAATGGTCCGCGCGCTGACGGATGCCGAGGTTCCCGTGATCGGACATCTGGGACTGACTCCGCAGAGCGTGCATCGCATGGGAGGGTATCGCGTGCAGGCGCGCACGGCAGACGCAGTGCTCCAACTACAGGCCGATGCGCTTGCGCTTGCCGATGCGGGCGCGGGCGCGATTGTGCTGGAAGGGATACCGCGCGAGGTGGCGGCGGCGATCACGGCGGCGCTTCCGATTCCCACGATCGGTATCGGCGCCGGTCCGGGCTGTGACGGCCAGATCCTGGTTTTTCACGATCTGGTGAATCTGACATTCGCGCCGGCGGCAAAGTTTGTGCGCCGCTATGCTGACGCCGCGGCTCTGTTCCGCACGGCAGTCGAGCGATACCGCGAGGACGTGGAACATCATGCGTTCCCCTCAGACGCCGAGAGCTACCACCTGCCGCAATCCGCGCGGGGGCAGTTTCTGGCAACCGGCCAGAAAGAGATAGCGAACGAGGAAGCGGACAGCGTGGTAAATGCCGACGCGCGGGAAGAGCTGAATCAGGGGTGATGAAGGTACTGCGCAGCATCGCCGAACTCCGCGGCTGGTCACGCGCTTTGCGTGCGGCGGGGGGTAACACGCTGGGGCTTGTGCCGACCATGGGCGCGCTGCACGCGGGCCACGCCTCGCTCATCGACGCCGCGCGGGGATCGTGCACGCACGTGGCAGTTACGCTCTTTGTGAATCCGACGCAGTTTGGCCCGGAGGAGGATTTTGCCCGGTATCCGCGGGTGTTTGAGGCCGACTGCGCGCTGGCGGAACGGGCAGGGGCTGACATGCTGTTCGCGCCAGCGGTGGAAGAACTTTATCCCCACGGCGCCGGTTCGACGTTTGTGGAGGTTCCGGGTTTGAGCGAGCGGCTGGACGGCGCATCCCGGCCGGGGCACTTTCGCGGCGTGGCGACGGTGGTGGCAAAGCTGCTGATTGCGGGCGAGCCGGACCGGGCCTTCTTCGGCCAGAAAGATGCAGCGCAAGTTGCAGTGTTGCGGCGGATGAGCGCCGATCTGCATCTGGGAACCGAGATCGTCGTCTGCCCCATTGTGCGCGACACGGACGGGCTTGCGCTCAGCTCACGCAATGCTTACCTGACACCGGGCGAGCGCCGGAAGGCACTTCTACTGCATCGCACGATCCGCCGGATTGAGGCGCTGGCCGCGGAAGGCGAGCGCCATTCAGCGACGCTGCTGGCCGCGGCACACGCGTGCTTTGCGTCAGAGCCCGAAGTCCGCGCCGACTACATCGCGCTGGTTGACGGGGAGACACTGGAGCCAGTGGAGACCGCAGCACCCGGCACGCTGTTTGCCGTGGCAGCGTGGGTGGGCACGACGCGGCTGATCGATAACACGATCATCGGTTGAGAGGACTAACCACGGCACGAGGCGTTGGAGCGTTCGCGCCAGACTCCTGCGGCGATTCGGGAGCGGCACGAGATCAGGCGGCGCCTGAACGGGAAGAAGCTACGCGGCACAGCGGGAGCAAAGAAGACGGCTATGCGCCTACTGCGACTTTCAGTTACCGACGAGTAACACTTGCGAGTCATCACCGATAAATTACCTTGACATGCGATCAACCCCTCACTCAGAGTGGTTGCGACGGCACGTCTCGCATAGGGACAGCTATAAAGACCCCAAACTTCCTGAACTTTGCGTGTGCGAGCCGAAAACCAACTCCATTGCGGAGGGAGTAAGAATGCATATCAGCTACGTTTGGGTTCTAGTCGCTGCGGTTTTTCAATGGCTTTTCGGAGCCTTCTGGTACGGGGTGATCTTTAAGTCGTCGTGGTCGAAGCTCGTGGGTCTTGCCGAGGGCGAGAAGCCGAAGAACCGGCTTTTCGGCATGTTTTCCTTCTTTATCGCCTGCCTGCTTCTCTCGTTTATCCTGGCCCACGTCATGGGCTGGGCAGGAGCCCAGAACTTCACAGCCGGCTACAAGCTGGGCGTGGTTTGCTGGTTGGGCTTTATGGCCCCTCCGCTCTTTGCGCAACACGTATTTGAGGGACGGCGCGTGAACCTGTTCGCCATCAACGCAGCCTATTGGCTGCTGGCGATGGCATTCGGCGGCGCAATCGTGGCAGCGTTTCATCCGTAGAGAGCGGCCGCAGGCCGCATCGTTCACATTGACGCAACGCGGGCGGGCGTTTTCCCAGAGGAGAACAGCCTGCCGGCGTTGTATTTATTTATCCTGGCTGCGACGTCAGCGCAGGCTACCCGCAGTACTGATGGATTGCCGTAAAATTCTGCTATGACACGATCGACGATTTCCACGAACGGCGCGCCGCCCGCCATCGGTCCATATGCGCAGGGCGTTCGCGTGGGTGATCTGATTTTTACTGCCGGCCAGGGCGGGCTCGACCCCGCGACCGGACAACTTGTGCCCGGCGGCATTACGGAACAGACGACACGCACGCTGAAGAACCTGAAGGCAGTTCTGGAAGCCGGAGGCAGCAGCCTGGAGAAGGTTGTGAAGGCCACCGTGTTTCTGAAAGACATCAACGATTTTGCGGCGATGAACGCGGTGTATGCCACATTTTTCGCCAATGGACCGGACGCGCTGCCGGCACGCACGACGGTGGAAGTGTCGCGTCTGCCGCGCAATCTTCTGGTTGAGATCGAATTGATTGCGGAGGCCTGAACGCCTGCTCCGGCAGAGGGACGGCGACGATTGATCCGCCGGCTCGTATGCGCGTGAGAATGGCAGATCACGGTGTACGATCGGTGGCGGAGGTCTGTGTTGAGCAGTCCAGAAGAGAAGGTTGTGCGCAGCGACGCGGAGTGGCGCTCGTTGCTCAGTCCCGAGCAGTACCGCGTGCTGCGTGAAAAAGGGACAGAGCGCCCGTACACGGGCCCGCTGACCACCCATCACGAGACCGGCAACTACCACTGCGCGGGCTGCGGAGCGCTGCTGTTTTTGAGCGGGGCCAAGTTCGACTCCGGCTGTGGCTGGCCGAGCTTCATGATTCCTGCCGATGCGCAAGCTGTCGACGAGCACGAGGATCTGAGCTTTGGGATGCGGCGGATCGAGGTGACCTGCGCGCGCTGCGGCGGCCACCTGGGTCATGTTTTCCCTGACGGTCCGCGTCCGACCGGCCTACGCTACTGCATCAACTCCGCCTCACTCACGTTCACCAAAGCGGAGAGATGAGCCTGGGAACAGAGGCGCGCTTGGCGCACAACAAAACCCCGTCTTTGCGAGACGGGGTTTTGCAAGACGCCGGACCACAGACCGTTGGCGCGGAGCGCTAGGCTTTGGCGACCTTTCCGCTCTTGATGCAGGTTGCACAGACGCGCATGCGCTTGGGCGCGCCGTTCACCATTGCTTTTACCGCCTGCAGAGCGAC
>JAKCDN010000365.1 GCA_021841795.1 Acidobacteriota bacterium
ATGACGGGGGAGCGGGTCTCGGACGTGGGCGAGGAGCGGCTGAACGCGATGGTGCGCACGCAGGATGGATTCGAGCTGGCGGAGCTGGATCTTTCAATACGCGGGCCGGGAGAGTTTTTTGGCACGAGGCAGGCGGGTCTGCCGGATTTTCGGGTGGCAAACCTGCTGCGGGACCGGCGGCTGCTGGAGCTGGCCAAGCAGGAGGCGTCGCGGTTTGCGCTGGACCCGGGACACGAGGTGACGGCGGAGGAGCGGGCGCGGGTGCGGGCGCAGTTAAAGCAGTCGTGGCAGCGCCGCTACGGGCTGGTGGAGGCGGGATGAGCGCGCCGGTGCTGCCGTGGAGGGCCGCCGGGGTTGAGAAGCCTTCCGCGCTCCCGGCCGGCAGCGGGGCGCGGGCGGCAGAAGGCTGGAGCCGGGACCGGGCTACACGCGGCCGGTGCAGGGCGCGGCGGAGATGATCTCCGCGGGATAGGTCTGCACTTCGAGATCGACGCTGGCAATCTCCGCGCCGCAGTCGCGATGCTGGCTACGGGTGCACTGGCAGAGCTCGGTAAGACGCAAGTGGCCGTTGGGGCTGAGCTCCAGGCCGGCGGCGACCAGGACGCTGTAGATATCGACACAGGAGCGGCGCTCGAACTCGAAGAGCATGTTGATGAGTCCGGTGTCGTTGGCGCCGCGGCTGAGCACCCATCCGCCGCAGGCGAGGATGGCGCCGGTGAGGGACTGAACCAGGCGCGAGGGATCTTCGGCGCTGACGGCCTTCATCTGCATGGCCCAGGGAAAGGCGCACTCCGGTTCCTTGCTCCGCGATGGGGTCAGGCTTCTCACAGAGGCTATATCGGAGAGCGGCAGGGCGGCATCAAGGCTGTCGCGGAGTGGAACGGCATCTGGCCGCGTTTGGCACAGATGCGGCGACGGCGGGGAGCCGGAGCGGCGGGCAGGGGCAGGGGCGACTGTTGTAGCGTGAAAGGTAATCGTGATTACCGGAACGGGAATTGACGTGACCGAAATCGGACGCATCGAGCAGGCCATCGGCCGCTATGGGGCGCGTTTTCTGAACCGGGTTTATCTGCCGGCGGAGCAGGCCTACTGCCTGCGCAAACGCAAGGCAGCCGAGAGTTTTGCGGCGCGTTTCGCAGCCAAAGAAGCGACGGCGAAGGCCCTGGGAACGGGCATCAGCTTCGGCGTGAACTGGCTGGAGATCGAAGTGGTGCGGGAGCGGAGCGGGCGGCCGAGCCTGCGCCTGCACGGGCGCGCCGCGGAGATTGCCGCGCGCCAGGGAGTGGCGCGGCTGAGCCTCTCGCTGACGCACACAGAGGCGCTGGCGATGGCGAGCGTCGTGCTTGAAGACGGGCGGTAGCCGGACCTGTTCTGCTATTCTCAAGGCGTTGACCGGCTGTTTTCGAACGAGGGGTAAAGTGCCTAGCCGCAAAGAGATCCAGTGGGCGCAACTGAAGGTCGGATTGCTGGTGCTGGGGGCCACGACAGTGCTTGTGGCGCTGATCTTCCTGATGAACGGAAGCGGCGGGGGTCTGTTTGGGCACAGGATGGTGTTGCGCGCCTATTTTGCCAATGCGGCAGGGATCAAGGTGGGCGCCGTGGTATCGGTGGATGGCGTGACCGTGGGCAACGTGCTGAAGGCGCGCGTGGTGCCGGAACGGAATCCCTATCCCGTGGAAGTTACGATGCGGATCGGGAGGCGATTCTGGCCGTTTATCCACACGGACTCGACGGTGCGGATTGCGCCGGCCGGGGTGCTGGGCGACAGTTTTGTGGACATTGACTCGCGGCACGCGACGGGGCCGATGCCGGACGACCATGCGGAGCTGGGAATCTCCGGCTCACCCACCATCCAGGACGTGATCAGCAGCAGCCAGATCTCGATCGAGCAGATCAATCAACTGATGAGGAAGATCGGGACGCTGGTGGACACGCTGAACAGCACGCGGGGCACGTTGGGGGAGTTTCTCAACGATCCGACGATGAAACGGAACGTGGTGTCGATTGCGACCAACCTGCAGACGGTGACGCAGGCGATTGCGGACGGCAAGGGTTCGCTGGGCAAGCTGGTGAACGACGACTCGCTGTATACACGGACCAATGCGACGATCGACCAGCTCAACAGCCTGGTGACCGCGGTGAACAGCGGCAAGGGGACGGTGGGCAAGCTGTTCAAGGACGAGGCGGCGTACAACAACTTCAACGCCGCGGTGTCAAACCTGAACCAGCTGATGACGACGGTGAACTCGGGCAAGGGCTCGCTGGGCAAGCTGGTGAAGGATCCAGACGTGGCGCAGAAGCTGGATGATGCGATCACGAACCTCGATGGGATTCTGAAGAGCATCAACACCGGCCAGGGCACGATGGGACAACTGGTGCAGAACCGCGCGCTCTACGATCACATGGACCGGACCGCCGATGAGGGGCAGCAACTGCTGACGAGCATCCGGCAGGACCCCAAGAAGTATCTGGTCATCCGGCTCAAGCTCTTTTAGCGCTTTCCAGGAGAACCCGAGCATCCTTGCCCGCCGGAGGCGCGGACGAGGAGACGATCGCGCGCCGAAGCCCGCGCTTGCGGTCGAGCTTGCGCTGAAGCGGCGGTTGGGCGGCGTTCGGGAAGGATTGACGGCCGCGGGCGAGCAGGCAGGAGGCGGCTAGGCGGATCGTGATCCGCGAAAGACGCTCCAGAACTGGAGAAAGGCCTTGAGGCGGACGACCTGGAAGAGGTCGTTAGCGATGAGGTAAAAGACGAGCGAGGCGCCCGAGACCAGGTGCAGGGATGCGCTGCCCAGCTCGCTGCTGAAAGGCAGGGGCGCAGCGGAGAAGACCAGGGCCAGCACCATGAGGGCCAGCTTGACGATGCCGAGGACGAGATTGATCTCAACAAGCTTGCTTGTGAGGGGAGCTCC
>JAKCDN010000366.1 GCA_021841795.1 Acidobacteriota bacterium
GTTGGGCTTTCGCTGCTTTGCCATTGCCGGCACGGCCGAGGCCACCTGCGACGCGGCCAGGCCGGCGGCAACACAAGTAGCATCCCGCAAAAACTCGCGACGATTACTCATAAGCAAACTCCCTCCCAGATGCGGCAACTGCCATGGCGAGCGCGGCAAAGCCTATCACAGTAACGCTACCATGAATGCGTTTTCTTTTTTGCACCAGCCAGCGGCAGGTCGGTTCAATTATTGGCAAAACCCGGTCGATTTCTCCTCGTGCGGTCCGGCGTCGCATGGGCGCAAAAAGACGTTGCGTGAGCGTACAGGTGACAGCGCCAAAGCCAGAGGGCTCATGCCGGCCATGACCGGCAGCAATCCTTTGCCGGAAGCGGATATCGTTCAGGGTTCGCGACAAATTTTCAGCGCCAGTGAGCCCCGCACTATCCTCATGGTTTCGCCCCTGGAGCGCAATAGTCAAAAAAGACTACTCGCCCCAGCAGCACAAGATGCGTGCAGGTCATGCGCTGGAGGCGATCCGCCGGGACACCGGGAGAGCCGGGCGCGAAGGCGGGCGCAGCGCAGGCTGAATGCGATGTCTGCGCGTGCAGGGCTGCTGATTCCCGGGTTCATGCGTTGCGGATGCTGCGCAGACCCTCGAGACCGAAGGCGCCTGCGCGAGCCGGCAATTGATGCGGTGAATGCTGCGCTGTAACGGGTGGGGAGACAGGAAGCAAGCGCAGGTATGACGCATACCCGGACAGGGCTGGATGCGACCCACGTAAACTATGAACATGCCGCCGATCCTGATCGCACAGAGTATTTCAAAACGCTTCGGAGCGACGCCACTCTTCAACAACCTCTCATACGCGGTTCATGACGGCGACCGTGTGGGGCTTATCGGCCCGAACGGAGCGGGTAAATCAACGCTGCTTGCCATTCTGGGCGGCGAGCAACAATGCGACACGGGGGAAGTCTCCTTCAGAAAAGGTGTTCGCATCGGCTACATCCGTCAGATCTCAGAGTTCAAGCCAGAGATTACAGTTCGCCGCGTCATTGAGGATGCGCTCGAACGCGCCGCGGTTCCAGCGGCGACACGGGAACAGCGGCTGCGCGAGACCCTGGGCCGCGCCGGCTTTACAGAGAGCGACACCCCGGGACATCCGGGCATGGACCGCGTGGCGGCGAGCCTGAGCGGCGGCTGGCGCAAGCGGCTCGCGATTGCGGAAGCATTGGTCACCGATCCCGATGTGCTTTTGCTCGACGAGCCCACGAACCACCTTGATCTGGATGGGATCGAATGGCTGGAGGGCCTGCTGCGGGGAGCGAGTTTTGCGTTTGTGGTTGTTACCCACGATCGCTACTTCCTCGAGAACGTAGCTTCGGAGGTTGTCGAGCTCAACCGCATTTACACCAGCGGACTGCTACGCGTGAAAGGAAGCTACTCACGATTTCTCGAAGAGCGCGAAGCCTACGTCGAGTGGCAACAACGCGCGCAGGAGAGCCTGCGCAACCGCGTCCGTGTAGAGATGGAGTGGCTGCGACGCGGACCGAAGGCCCGCACCACCAAATCCAAGGCCCGGATTGACAGCGCCAACACCCTGATCTCCGAACTACGCGAGTCTGAATCGCGCACGCGCTCCGGCACGGCCGGGATCGCCTTTGACGCTACGGGACGGCAGACCAAGCGCCTGATTGAAGTGGAGAATGCCGCCGTTGCTTTCGGCGGCACGGAGATTTTGCGCGGCGTTCACGTGACGCTGATGAACGGGTTGAAGCTGGGACTAGCCGGCGCCAATGGATCGGGGAAGACGACACTGCTGCGCGCCATGACGGGAGAGATTGCTTTGAGCGCAGGCGAAGTGCGCCGCGCGCAGGGGCTGCGCATTGTTTACTTTTCGCAGATGCGCGAGCTGGATACTTCCCTCACCCTGCGGCGCACCCTTGCACCGGACTCCGACTCCGTTGTCTACCAGGGCCGCGCGATTCATGTGGCCAGCTACGCCGCGCGCTTTCTTTTTACAGGCGAGCAACTGAATCAACCTGTGGAACGGCTGAGCGGCGGCGAGCGCGCCCGGGTGCTGATCGCCCGCCTGATGTTGCAGGCAGCCGATGTGCTTATCCTCGACGAGCCGACGAACGATCTGGATATTCCCACGCTCGAGATACTTGAGGAGTCGCTGCTTGAATTTCCCGGAGCGCTGGTCCTGGTCACCCACGATCGCTATCTGCTGGATCGCGTCACCAATGCTGTTCTTGGACTCGACGGACTTGGCAACGCGGCGCTCTTCGCCGATTACCGGCAGTGGGAGACCTGGCGGGGCGAGCAGATCGACGCCAGTTCAGCGATCGCCGCAGAAGATACGCCACAACCCGCCCAGACGACGGCCGCTGCGCCGGCCGCGCGCAGAAAGCTCTCATATCTGGAACAGCGCGAGTTCGACAACCTGGAAGAGCGCATTGATACAGCAGATGAAAGGCTACGCGCCGCTGAAATGCAGATCGAAGCCGCCGAAATTGTCACAAACCCTGCGGCGCTGACCGCTGCGCTGGCGGAGCTGGAAGCGGCGAAAGCGGAACACGACTCTATATACGAACGCTGGCTGGAGCTCACGGAGAAGGTTGGCGGTTGAGCGCAGGGATGCGAGTTACCGGAAACCGGCGCGGCGTAACTCACCGAACTATGCGCTGCACGCCAGTGCCACATTACTGCACGGTAAGCGTGAATGAGGCTGTTGCACTTATGGACGCGGATGTGCCAGTTACCGCAACCGTGTAGTTACCAGGCAGCGTACCGGACGAAACTGGACTCGTGGAGGCAGCGCTGCCGCCGCCACACCCGGCAATGGCAAAGGCACACACCATAACAGAGACAAGTAAAAGAAGCCGCCTGCCCAGGCAACGCCGACGAGAACGGCTCAAGAA
>JAKCDN010000367.1 GCA_021841795.1 Acidobacteriota bacterium
TGATCCGGCTGCCCTTTGCCGCCTTCGCCGCCGTCCCGGCTGCAATTCTCAGCCGTTTCGCCTGCCATCTCTAGTAGACTCAACGGAAGAATGTCTGGCTCCTCTGCAACTTTCCGCCCGCCTTTTGCCGTTTTCATCTCCCTTGCGCTCTCCGGCCTGTACCTCTTCGCGCTCGCCTTCTCCCCGCGAACTCTCGCCGCCCAGGGCACCCGCCTCTGGAGCCAGTCGCAGATGGAGCAGTTTGAAAAAGGCGATCCCCAGGGGGTCGCCATTGAAAGTGATGGCCAACTGCGCCAGGGGCCGGGTCTCACCGAGCAAATCACCACTCCCTCTACGTTCGTCTGGGCCGTGGCTGCGGATAAAGACGGCAGGATCTTTGCTGCCACCGGCTCGCCGGCCGCGGTGCTGCGCCTTCCGGCCAGACCAGGCGACAAGCCTTTTACCCTCTTCGAAACCCGGGATCTCAGCGTCCAGGCGCTGGTCATCGGTCCCGATGGCGCTCTCTACGCAGCCACTCTGCCCAGCGGCAGGGTCTACAAACTGAACCCCAACGCCACTGCCGCGCAGAATGACGCCACCGCAACCGTAGTCTTCGACGCCGCGCGGGCCGATGCGCTGCTTCCCGGCCGGTCCGGCGCCGAATCTTCCCCGCCCGCCACCCAGACACACTACATCTGGGCGCTCACCTTCGATCCCGCCGGACGCCTTTATATCGCTGCCGGCAATCCCGGCGCCATCTACCGCATCGATCCCGCAAAGCCCGGCTCCGCGCCCGAGCTGTTCTTCAAGACCGACGAGGCCCACATCCGCGCCCTCGCGTGGGATGCCAAGGGCAACCTCATTGCCGGATCGGACGGCTCGGGCCTGATCTACCGCATCGATCCCCAGGGCAAGGGATACGTCCTCTTCGATGCCCCGCGCCGGGAGATCACCTCCATCGCCGTCGCCCCCAGCGGAACCATCTATGCCGCCAGCGTCGGCGACAAGAGCCGCAATCCCTTGCCCCCGCTCCCCGTGCAGGGAGTTGGCGCGGTAAGCATCACCATCGTCCAGCCGGGATCGCTCCTGGCGGCAAATGCCAGCGCCTCCGTCCCCGAAGGCACTGAGATTTATGCTCTGACCCCGAACCAGGCGCCGCGCAAGCTCTGGTCCGATAAACAGGCCATCGTCTATGCGCTGGCCTCGACCTCCAGCGGGCTGGTCGCCCTCAGCGGCAACCGCGGACGCATCTTCCGCATTCAGGATGATGGCAGCTACGCCGACATTGCCCACCTGCAGGCGCAGCAGGGCCTGTGCCTGGTTGCGGCGAGGGCCGCCGATGGAGCCTCTGACCTGATCGTCGGCGCCGGAAATACCGGCAAGGTCTACACGCTCGGCGCTGCCGCCATGCACGAATACGTCAGCGATATCCTCGATGCGGGCGCCTTTACCCGCTTCGGCCGCGTTGAAGTTGAACCGGACTCCACTGCCTACCGTATTCTTACCCGTACCGGCAACGTGGAACAGCCCGTCCGTGGCTGGAGCGACTGGCAGCCCTTGCAGGACGGCTCCGTAGCTTCGCCGCCTGGACGGTTCCTGCAATGGAAGGCCGATCTCGAAACCGCGGGAATGCTAGGCAGCATCGGCGTTGACTATCTGCCGGTCAACGCGGCGCCCGTCGTCGATGACCTCGTGGTGGTTCCCGGCGCGCGCCTCAATGCATCCACTCCGGCCGCGCAAAATCAGTCGGTCACCATCTCCTTTCCATCCGCTGACGACGCCTCCGCGGCGAGCACGGATAGCGGCGCAGGCGTAGCCCTCCAGGCAACCAGGGACCGGTCGGCCGTAACCGTTCGCTGGGCCGCTCATGACGACGATGGCGACGATCTGGTCTACGCCCTCTACCTGCGCGGCGATGGTGAGACGGTGTGGCGTCCGCTCAAAAAGAAGATCACGCAGAAAGCCTGCTCCTTCGATGCCACCCGCATTCCCGACGGCGGCTATCGCATCAAGGTCGTTGCCTCCGATGCTCCCTCCCACTCGCCCGGCGATGCCCTCACCGGCGAGAAGGTGAGCGACCGCTTCGAGATTGACACCACTCCGCCTGCCATCCTGAATCTCAAGGCGGCGCTGGAGCAGGGAAGTTGTGCCGCCGCCGCAGCCTGCAAACCCCAGCTTGTCGTCAGCTTCGACGCCGTTGATGCGCAGTCGCCCATCGCCCGCGCCGAGTTCTCCCTCGACGCCGGATCATGGCAGCACATCGACCCCGTGGGACAGCTCTCCGACTCCCGGCGCGAGCACTATCAGTTCCGCGTCGGCGTGGATGCCGATTCCGCCGGAAAACCGGGCGAGCAGTTGATCACCGTCCGCGCGTATGATCGCTACGATAACGTGGGCCTGGCCAAAACCGTGGTTCCTGCCCAGGGGCAATAGTTCCCATGCGATTCGAGCTATATGTGGCGGCGCGGTACTTGAGGGCCAAGCGGCGGCAGGCTGTCGTCGGCGTGGTCACGGCCATCTCTGTCGCCGGAGTGGCGGCGGGGGTGGCTGCGTTGATCATCGCCCTGGCCATTACCAACGGCATGCAGCACGACCTGCAGGACAAGCTCCTCGGCTCCAGCGCGCACGTCCAGCTGATGCAGGTCGAGGGGCGTGGAATCTCCGACTGGCAGCCGCTCCTGCAACGTCTGCGCAAGGTGCCCCATGTCACCGCCGCCTCTCCGGGGCTCTACGAACAGGTGGTCGTGGCCCGCGGCGCACGCGACGGCTATGCCCTCATCGAGGGCGTCTTGCCTGACGATGAGCGCACCGTCAGCGACCTGCTTGCGGCGGCCACGCCCGGCTCTGTCGCGGCGCTCGAACCCCAGCCAAAGCCCGCCGCAGCCGCTGCCTCCGAACTGCCGCCCATCGTCCTC
>JAKCDN010000023.1 GCA_021841795.1 Acidobacteriota bacterium
GACCACGCGGCGCTCTTCAATCTCCGCGATGACCGAAGCGATGAGCATGACCAGCGGCGGCCACACCGGAAAGGTGTAGTACTCCTGGTTGGTGGAGATGGAAAAGAAAAGCAGAGTCCAGGCGGCGAAGAGGCTCAGCAGCCAGATGGTGCGCGTACGGAACTTGACGCGCAGTACGTAGGTGCCCACATCCTCGCGCATGGCGTTGTCGAGGTAGAAATCGACGGTGTCGCCTGCGGCATGATGAAGATGCTTCAGCCAGCGCCGGCGCGACTTCCACGCCGTGACCAGGGCGGCGGGCAGAAACAGGCTCCACGGGAAGATCCACACCAGATGCGCAAGCCAATACCAGATCGCCGGCATCTTGTTGTAATCGTGGGGATAGCGAAGATTGAAGAAGCGCAGCACGTGCTCGTTGATGAAGTAGAAGTAGAAAAATCCATGCACGTTGCCGATGGTCGGGTGGTTGCCTGCGGGGTGGCCCTGGTCAGGATTCGCCAGGCCGCAGAGAATGTGCCAGGGCGCCGCGATGGCCAGGAACAGCAGGAATCCCGTGACGGGCTTCAGCGCCTTCCAGCGCCGCCATTGGCCGGTAAGCAGCAGGTACGGAATCGCAGCGCCAAAGAAAAAGACCGGCGCAATCAGTCCCTTCGTGAGCAGCGCCAGAGCCACTCCGGCCCAGGCCCAATAGATGAGCAGCGGGCGGTTGTCCTCAAGGGTGACGATCAGCGCGTAAAGCGCCAGCAGAAGAAAGAACGCGAGGATCGCCTCGGGAATGATAAAGCGCGTAAAAAGAAAGCAGCCCACCGAGGTGAGCACGCCAAGACCGGCATAGAAGCCTGCGCGATCGCCCCAGGCGCGGCGCGTCCAGCGCCAGGCGATCCATGTCAGCGCCAGCATGGCCAGCGCGTTGGGCAGGTGGGTGGCAAAGGTGTTCTGGCCGAAGATGCGGTACATGCCCGCCACCACCCAGTAGGGCAGAGGCGGTTTCTCTATGTAGCGGATGCCGTTGATCTTTGATGTGATCAGGTTGCCGGTCAGCGCCATGTGCTGCGCCGCCTGCGCATGCGCGGCGTCCACGTCGTCCAGCAGCGGAGGAGAAAACAGGGCAGCAAAATAAACCGTGATGAAAATGGCTGCGAATACCAGCCATACCGTGCGCACAGAGGGCGCATGTCGAGAACGGTCGTGTGATTGAATGTCAGCTTGCATTGCGATTTTGGCTGTCTGAACCAGAATAGCAGCCGCGCGGGTTCTATATTTCAAAGAATTACGCCGAATCAGTGACTGCCTGCGCAGAGACCGGCCGCGGCGGGCGCGTTCATTTCCATAAAACCCGCATCCAATCCTCCCAGCGGCAGGGGATCGTCGATCAATGGGAGTCTCATTTGCGCCCGGACTTGGCGGCGCTTGCGTAGATCGCGCGTGCGCTGCGCGAGTCCATCAGCAGTTGCAAACGCGGGGGATGGTGCCCCATGTCGACGCGCGCGAAGGATGCTTTTCTCATGCGAATGGCGGCGCCGCCATTCCCTGTGATCAGCTGGCCCAGAAACTGAAACATGCTGGGATTATGCCCCACCACCAGAACCGCCTCGCGGTCGGCGTACTTTGCCAGGACCTTCAGGAATTCCGCATAGCTCCCATTCAGTCCCAGTGCCGGGCTGATCTCAACCTTGCCCTCATAGCCCAGTTCCGTGCCCACCAGTTGCGCCGTTTGCAGTGATCGCTTCAGGGGGCTGGCAACGATCGTGTCAATCGGCGCCTTGAGTGCGCTCAGGACGCGCGCCATCAACATGCACTGTTCCTTGCCGTCTTTGATGAGTCCGCGTTTGGCGTCGAGCACAGGATTCTCGCGGGTAGCTCCTGCATTCGCGTGACGCATGAGATAGAGAATCATGGGGATGAAAACGGCAGGGATGGAAGGATGCGCCGAACTCCTTGGAGTCTGATTTTAACAGATTTGTAACAATGAGCGGCAGCTCCTGTCTCCGGCGGCATGGCCCGCAAACGAACACGGCTACAGGAGCCAGGCGTTGCCGCAGGGCCTCGGACCTCAATCCTTCTTCCAGAGCTCTGCGATGAGCAGGCCGCGCAGAAAACTGCGGCGGCCGCGGCGTGTGAAGCCCGCCGCGCGCAAGGCGGCAGCGAAATCGGGCACGCTGCGGACGGTCAGACCGGTAAGCAGAGCGAAACTGCGGTAGAGAAACCAGACCACAGGCCGCGCCACCCATCGGCCGAATGCTCCTTCGGGGATGGCGAACTCCGAAACGAGCCAGTAGCCCGACTGCGAAAGTGCGCCATGCAGTCTCTGGGTGAGCGCGCGGACCTCGGCCTCGGTCAGGCAATCGAGAAAGAAATGGGTCGCAATCAGGTCGCAGGGCGGGTCGGGCGCCTGCCAGGTGCGTGCATCGGCGTAATGCGCATGCACGCGCGCCGCATGCGGAGCCGCGCGGCGCTTGAGCGCCTGCAGCATGGCCGCGCTGGCATCGACGGCGTCAATCTCGATGGCCGGGTTGATGCGCAGCAGTTGCGCGGTGAAGCGCCCGTCGCCGTCGCCCAGTACGATCCCGCGCCGGCAATCGCCGATCTCGCCCAGGAACGAACACCGGCAGCGCTGCAGCCAGGGGCCGAACGTGCACCACTCCATCCAGCAGTACAGCCGCGCCAGCTTATCGAAAGCGGGTGTCCGATGCGCCAGTTTTTTGGGCGCCACCGCCGGTTGTGCGGGCTCGCTCATCGGAAGATCCGGGCGAAGGGAATCAACAGGAGCGGCGTGAGCAACACAAGGTCTGCCGCTGTGCGCAGAGCAAGCGCGGAAAAACCCTTGCGGTGTTCGTTGAGCAGCGTCAGGAGCAGGGAACTTGCGCCTGCGGCCATAAGCAGCGCCGCCGGGCGCGGGTGCGCTGGGGCAAACGTCGCGGCGACGCACAGGTTGAAGACCGACAGAAGCACGCTGGCAATGAGAATGGATCCTGGCCTTGCCTGCTGCGGGCGCACTGTGTCCTTCCGGTTTGAATGCATTGCCGGCTCAGCCGCTCCCGCAGACTCCCACTGCGCAATGCAACTGCAGTTGAGCCAGGCCAGCGCGGCGTAGTCGAGGGCGGGAATCCAGAAGCTCCAGAGATTCGGCGCGTCAGCGGCGAGGGTGTGCGGCCTGTGCCAGGCCGGCAGTGCGCAGCCTGCGGTAAAGATGATACCCACCAGAAACTCCTTGGCCGGGAGGGATCGAGGCCGGCGGAATCGGAGCCGCCGCTTATGGGGCCGGGAGTGCACTCCGGAAAAGTAGACGAAAGCCGCCGCGGCGAGCAATGAGTCTCTCTCCCGCGCTATCGGAGGCATGAAGAGAAGGATGATGCCTGCGGCGGCGCAGGCCGCCACGGCCGCCAGAGGCAGCAGCGAGCGGCGGTGACGCCAGTGAAAGTAGTGACGCTCGCGCAAAGTGTGGCTTGCGCCTTCGCTCATGCCCGCGCGCGCGTCCAGTAAACGATCGCCAACGTAGACGCTCCAGGTGACCAGCGCCAAAAGCAGAGGCAGCCAGGCGGGTAAGTGGATATGGCCGGCCCACGCAAATGCCGGCGTCCAGACCACGGCCACCGTTGGCGCGTCGAGGCTGGCTAAATGCCATAATCCAAGCGCCCGCGGCGCGTCTACGATACGGTGTGTGCTGTCGATGCGATCCGAAACACAGGCTTGTGCCGTTAATGGGGCAGAGGGAAGCTGCACTGGCTCGATTTTAGAAGAATGCGCTGCCGCAGGTCAGCAAGTCGGCCAAACGATTGACTCGGAAAATCGTCTGGCCGACGTTGCAGTAACCTCTGCGCCGGACGCCCCGCGTTCTATTTGCCAAACAGCCCTTTGAGCGACTTGATGGGATTCTGCATGTTGGATTTGTCCACGATGCCGCTGGTCGCGCTCTTGAGCATCTTGGTCACGTCGGCGTGGATTGAGGGATTGGATGCGGTTCCAGTGATGATGAGAGGAATGCCTCCGCTGTTTGACCCGGAGGAGGAATTGGATCCCATCCCAAGGATTCCGCCAACCATGTTTCCCAAAGCGGAGAGCGCGGCGATCCTGGCGGTTAGCTGAAAGTTAAGCGCCTCTGTGGGCGAGACGGTACCTTGGCCGGTTGCAGAACCGATCCTGGGCACCTCGGCGTCAATGTTGTTGAAGCTGGTGCCCTGCGGCGAGTTATTCACCTCCGCATACAGCTTTTGAATCTCGGTTCCCCCCGAGGTTCCGCTGATGGGATTGATGCCTTGGATCTTCGAGCCGAGATCGAAGCCGGCGAGTTGGCTGTTGTCGAGCTCGATCGGGCCGGCGATGGTGAGTGCATCGGCAGGCCCGCTTACCGCAAGGTTGGCGTTAATCGTGCCTCCGCTCAGACGCGAGCCGCTCGGGAGTGTGACCCCGGCCGCGGGCAGCAGTTGTTCTACCTGATCCACCGGGAGATTGGGCGCGGACAGGTGGAGGTTGACCACGGGCTCGGCGCCGTCATGACGGAAAGTTCCTGTGATGTGGGCTGCCACGCCTCCGGAGGCGATGGCGAGATCGTTGAGCTGGCCGGAGCGGGTCGATAGGTTGTCCGAGAGATTGAACTCGATATCGACGGGCCTTGGAGCCGGGGTTCCATTGCGCGCCAGTTTGAGCTGGGAGGCGGAAGCTTTCCCGGTTGTTGTCAGGCCGCCATCCTTTGACTGGACCTGGGCGCTGAAGTCGGCCAGCATGGAGATGCCATAAGTCGGCTGGATGGCGCCCGCGGCAACGGGATTGAAGTGCTTGATGACGAGCGCGGCGTCAAACGGGGTTAGCGATGTATCGTTTTGGGCGATCGGCCCCGCGGTCCCCGTCAGGCTCAGCGAGCCGCCATCGGCTACCTGCAGCGACAACTCGAAGGGGAACGATTCCGACAGCGATAGATTGCGGATGGTAAGGTTCACATTCGTGCATTGGAAGGGATTCCCCGAGGCGGGCAGCGAAGACAGAGCCGCGCTGCCGTTCTCAATCTTGAACTGCTCCACGGTGAGCGCCGGAGCGGCGCCGGATTGCTGGCTGCTTGATTGGGAGGCGCCGCTGGCCAGCGATGAAAAATTCCAGGTGCCGTTGCCGGCATGGATGAGCTGAATCGAGGGTGAGTCAACGATGAAATCCCTGATGTGAAGCTGATGATGAAAAATCAGCGCGCCGAGCTGAACGCCGATGCGGAGCTCTTTGGCCTGCAGGAACGGCGAAGACGAAAAGTTGGGGTCGTCCGCGATGGAGATGTTGTTCGCCACCAGGCTGCCCGTGAAGACTGACAGGCTGATATGGCCGAGCGTCACATTGCGCCGCAATGCGCTCGAGAGCTCATTTTGGATTGTAGGGCGAAACGTGTCGGCATTCACAAAGAAAGGAACTAGAACCAGAATTGCGACGAACACAACGATGGCCGCGGCGGCGATTTTAATCAAATGTTTTTTCATGAGAATATCCCCCTCGCAATCGGATTCGCTGGAATTGTACGCCTAGATGTACGATGCTGGCCTGTGGCCGGTCGTATCGTTTAGATGCTGAAGCGTTAATCCGCGGCTTTCGCGGTTTTGTGCACTGTTTTAGGAGTAGGCGCGGCCGCCGCCGGCAGAAACTCCGGATCTGTCTTGCCTTCGGCGAGATGGATGAGAAAGTCCTGTGCGGAAAATGGCGGACCGTCTTTGATCGGCTTGCCGGAGCGGATGTAGTTGCCGTCAGGCTGCTGGATGCGCGCCTTTACGGTATCGGCCAGGTACGCGGGCAGAATCTCGTTGTGAATGCGCGCGATGATCGCCGGGTCTCGCACCGGGAAGACGACCTCGCAGCGTTCGAGGAGGTTGCGGGGCATCCAGTCGGCGGAACCGAGATAGATCTCATCGTTGCCGCCGTTGGCGAAGTGGAAGATGCGCGAGTGTTCCAGAAAACGCCCGACGATGGAGCGCACGCGGATGCGCTCCGAGAGACCCTTGACGCCGGGCCGCAGAATGCAGAGTCCGCGCACGATCAGATCGATCTCGACTCCGGCTTGAGAGGCTTGATAAAGCGCCTGGATGATCGATGGCTCCAGGAGCGCGTTCATCTTGGCCACGATATGCGCGGGACGTCCGCCTTGCGCATGCTCCTGCTCGCGGCGGATAAGGCGCAGAAAACTCTCAGCCATGGTGAGCGGGGCAACAAGCAGCGGCGAGTAGTCGTCCAGCTCGGCATGAGCCGTAAGGTAGTTGAAGACCATGTGCACCCGCTCGGCAATCTGCGGATCGCTCGTGAGCAGGCTCAGGTCGGTGTAAAAGCGCGCGGTGTCGGGGTTGTAATTGCCCGTGCCCAGGTGGCAGTAGCGGCGAATTACGCCGTCCTCGTCGTGGCGCACCAGCATCGCGAGTTTGCAGTGGGTCTTCAATCCAACCACGCCGTGGAAGACCTGCACGCCTGCGTCCTCCATGCTGCGCGCCCAGCGGATATTGGAAGCCTCGTCGAAGCGCGCCATCAGCTCCACCACAACCGTGGCCTCTTTGCTTGCGCCGGCTTCCGTCAGCGCCTGGAACATGGGTGAGTCGTGGCTGGTCCGGTACAGCGTCTGCTTCATGGTGACGACGGCTGGGTCTTTTGCGCCCTGCTGCACGAACTCGACCACCGGCTCGTAGGAGTCGTAAGGATGATGCAGCAGAATGTCGCGCCGGCGCAGTTCCTCGAAGATGCCTGTCGATCCCCGGCTCAGCACCAGCGGCCTGGGTGTGAAGGCCTGGAATTTTAGGTCGGGCCGCTGGATATCGCCGTACAGAAACATCAGCCGCGACAGATTCACCGGGCCCTCGCAACGGAGAACCTGATCCTCGTCGAGCTCGAAGTTGACACGCAGGCGTTCAACAATCTCCTGATCCGCGCCGGTTTCGATCTCCAGGCGAACGGCGTCGCCTTTGCGCCGGTTGTGCAGCTCGACGCGAATGGTTTCCAGCAGCGATCGCGCCTCTTCCTCCTCAAAGTAGAGGTTGGAATTGCGCGTGACACGGAAAGATGCCGAGGCCAGGATCTGGTAGCCGCGGTACATGCCGGCCAGGTGCTGCTCGATCAGATCCTGCAGCAGCAGATAGTCGTGGTGCCCCTGGCTCGATGGCAGTCGGACAAAGCGCGGAAGCGCGCGTGGCACCGTGACCACGCCCAGCACCTGTGGGCCGGAGCTGCGGCGTTTTGCCCTCAGCAGCAGCGCCAGGCACAGAGCTTTGTTCAGCACGCGCGGAAAAGGATGCGCCGGATCGATCGAAATGGGGGTAAGCAGGGGATCGACCTCGCGCTGAAAATAGCCGCGGGCAAACTCGGTTGCGCTCTCGCTGAGTTCATTCCATGTGAGCAGCCGAATGCCCTGCTTGCGCAGCTCCGGCGCCAGTTGCCTGTTCCAGCATTGATACTGGGCGGCCACAAACTTGTGAATCTCGGCGGTCAGGATGGCAAGCGACTCCGCTGGACGAAGCCCGTCGTAGCCTGGCTCGCGGTAGCCGTCCTCGATGCGCTGCATCAGCCCGGCCTGGCGGATCTCTACGTACTCGTCCAGGTTCGATCCGGTGATCGCGAGGAATTTCACGCGTTCGAGAAGAGGGTTGGTCGCGTCTTCCGCTTCTTCGAGCACACGCCGGTTAAACTGCATCCAGGAATAATCCCGGCCGTTAAAAAGCTCTGTATTCTTTTGACTTCTGGCCATACGCGCGGATCGTGAGCCGTGTTGGCAGTCTACAGCGTTTCCATGCCCTCTGGCACCTGCGGCAATCTCCTGAAAGAGGGATTGTCTCCGTCAATCCATGGTGACAGACCCGGAACGCGGCCATGTTAAACAAAAGAGAAATCAATCTCCGGGAGAAATTTGATAGTCTTTCGACCGTGGGGAACTCATGACCGTGATCAGTCGTCGTGCCGCTTTGCGTTCTGCCGGAACTGCTGCCATCTTGATCGCTGCGCGCCAGCGTCTCTTTGCCCTTCCCGCCTCGCCTGCGCCGGTCGGGCAAGCTGCCGGAGCCGAGCCCGTGGCCACAACGCGGTATGGGCAAATCAGCGGCAGGATCGAGGACCAAATCAATGTTTTTCTCGGCGTCCCCTACGGCGGCGATACCGCTCCGGTGCGCTTTCAACCTCCGCTGCCGCCGTCGCCCTGGACCGGCGTGAAAGTGTGCGATCGTTTCACCACGCGCGCTCCTCAGTTGACCATGCTGCGCATGCCGCAAGGCATAAACTCTGCGCCCAGCCTGGGCTCGGCCGGCATGACGCCTCCGGGCGCGCGTCCGCGCGTTGCTCCTGAAGCCGGAGTGGAGAGCGAGGATTGTCTGCACCTGAATGTCTTCACGCCCGGGTTGCGCGACCGCCGCAAGCGGCCGGTGCTGGTCTATTTTCACGGCGGCGCCTACAACAACGGCTCGGTCAACAGTCCGCTGTATGACGGAAAGCGCCTGTGCAAGCGCGGAGACGTGGTTGTAGTCACGGTGAATCACCGGCTCAACGCCTTCGGATTTCTCTACCTGGGTGCGATCGCGCCGAAAGAGTACGCGGCCTCGGGCAATGTGGGCATGCTGGACCTGGTTCTGGCCCTCAATTGGGTGCGCGAGAACATCGAGGAGTTCGGCGGCGATCCGTCCCGCGTGTTGATCTTCGGCCAATCGGGTGGAGGAGCCAAATGCGCCACGCTGATGGCCATGCCTGCGGGGCACGGACTGTTTCACCGCGTGATGTCGATGAGCGGACAGCAGATCAAAGGCGCGTCCATTGAGATTGCCTCGAACCGGACCGAAGTGATGTTGGCAAAACTCGGCATCACCCCCGCCAATCTTGCGGATTTGCGGACGCTGCCCTGGGAGACGATCCGGTCTGCGGCAAGCGCCACCAGCTCCGACTGGCTGCCGGTGGTCGATCGCGTGGTGCTCCCGCGCGACCCGTTTACGCCGGATGCGCCGCCGCTCTCTGAAAATGTGCCCATGGTCCTGGGCAATACGCACGACGAAACCCAGGTTCCCTGGCATGGAACGCTTACATGGGATGAGGCGCCGGCGGCGCTCAAGAACGCCGTGGCGATTTATCTGGGGCCGTACACTCCGGAACAGGTGATTGCCGCCTACCGCGCCATCTATCCCGCCATGTCGCCGATTGACGTTGTGACCGCTGCGGCCACAGCCTTGCGCGCCTGGCCCGGCCAGGTGCTCGAAGCCGAGCGCAGGGCGAGCAATCCCAGGAGTCAGCCGCACACCTGGGTGTACCAGATGAACTGGCATCGCCAGGCGCCGGGCGCACGGGCCGTGCATACCATCGATATTCCGTTCATGTTCGACAATCTCGATGCGGCTCCGGGGCAGATTGGGACCACACCCGAAGAGCTGGCCGCCGCGCAGCCGCTGGCAGACACGATGTCGGGCATGCTCGTGCACTATGCGGCCACCGGCAATCCAAATCACCCCGGATTGCCCGCGTGGCCGGCATACGACCTGAAGACGAGAAATACGATGATCTGGGACCGCGCGCCGCACATTGAGAGCGACCCGCGCGGCGCTGAGCGTCGTTTTGCCGCCGGCTCGCCGTATCGGCAGCCGGGAACCTATTGACCCCGATCTCGGCGTCGGAATGACCGCCGCATCCGCCAGGCTCGCCGTCTTCCCGGAGTCTCGTCGCCGCAGTAGCGTAACGCCCTCGCTGCATCCGCCGTCGCTGGTTCTCGCCGCTTGGCGGCCGCGGTTGAGCCGGCCGCGGAGCAGGGCGAAGATCGATTCGATAAACTAGATTTAAGAACCGCTCCGCAAGTGCACTGCATCTATTAGGAAGTAATGCCATTTTCAGCAACCGCAGTGGCTGTTCTCTTCGTCTGGTGAGTTCGAATTGTGTGAACAAGCTCGGGTAAGGTCTAAATTGCCAACGCATTTCATCGTAAGCAGAATTCGCTTCTGGGCCGCGGGCCTTATGCTGAGCGTCCTGGCTGCGCTGCCTGCGTGTGCGCGCGCGCAGAGCGCGCCCATACCGGCCGCGCCGGTGCCGGGGCCGCCGCCTGCAACCAGCTTTCAAGGCAGTGTTCCCTCGGGTGCCGTGTCCCCCGGCGTGCTCAAGCTTTCGCTCGACGACGCCATTCAGCGTGGGCTGCAGTCGAATCTGGGCATCATCTTGAGCAGTACCCAAACCGCCGGCGCCCGCGCGCAGCGCCTCGGTCAATTGCAAAATCTTCTGCCTTCTGTGGATTTCAAAGCCCAGGAAGCCGAGTTGCAGACCGATCTGCCCGCAGAGGGCCTGCGTATTCCCGGATTTCCAAAGATCATCGGCCCCTTCAGCTACACCGATGTCCGCGCCTCCATGACCTGGTCCTTGGCCAATGTTTCTTCGCTGCGCAACTACCTCGCGGCGCGGCACAACTTTACCGCCTCGCAACTGTCGGCCCAGGATGCGCGCGACATGGTCGTGCTCACCGTAGGCAACGCCTATCTGCTGGTCTTGGCCGATGACACTGAGGTTTCGAGCGTTCAGGCCCAGACGGCTACGTCCAAGGTCTCGCTCGATCAGGCTGTGGCAAATCACCAGGCTGGAACCGCGCCGCTGCTTGACGAGCTGCGCGCCCGCGTGGACTATCAGTCGATTGAGCAGCAGTTGATTGCCGCCCAGAATGCGCTGCAGAAAGATCAGCTCGCGCTCAAACGCACCATCGGCTTACCGCTCGATCAAGCCATCGACCTTACCGACAAAGCGCCCTATGCGCCCTTCGATACCCTCGATTCCGGCGCGCTCATCAAGCAGGCGAAGGAAGGTCGCAAGGATCTGGCGGCGCTGGTTGAGACGGCTGCTGCGGCGGCCGAGCAGCGCAAGGCCGCGACGGCTGCGCGGCTGCCAAGCGTGGAGGCCGACGCCGATTTTGGCGACATTGGCTCGACCCTCGGTCACTCCCATGGCACCGTGGATGCCAGCGCCACGTTGAGCGTGCCGCTCTTTGCCGAGTTCGCCCTGCGGGGAGAGGCCCAGCAGGCGCAGGCGCAGCTCGATACCGCACAGGCGCAGTTGAGCGACAGGAACGCGCAGATTGAGGCCGATGTGCGCGACGCGCTGCTCGATATCGATTCGGCGCAAAAACAGGTCGAGGTGGCGCAGTCGAGCATGTCATTAGCCGGTGAGGCTTTGCGCGAGGCGCAGGAGCGTTATACCAACGGCGTCAGCGACAACCTCGCTGTGAGCCAGGCCCAGCAGTCCGTGGCCCAGGCCGACGGGCAATATGTTGCCAGCCTGTACCGGTACAACGTGGCCAAATTGAGCCTCGCGCGCGCGCTGGGCGATGGCCGGGACTACGGGAAATTTGTAGGAGGAAAGTAACGTGGCGGACCCAAAACTGGAATCAGAACAAAACGAATCGGCCGCAGAAACAGAGATTGAGGCGCCGCAGTCCCGCCGCAGGGGCATCCTGATTGTCGCCATCCTGGTGGCGGTGCTCATCGCTCTCGGGGTATGGTGGCACTCCACCTACAGCGAAGATACCGACGATGCGCAGGTCGATGGCCATCTCATCCAGGTGAGCTCGCGGATCACCGGACACGTGCTTAAGGTCTACGTGCAGGAAAATCAGGTGGTGAAGGCAGGCCAGCCCATTGCCGAGCTCGATCCGAGCGACTACGAGGTCGCGGTTGAGAACGCTCAGGCCGCACTGGCCAGTGCGCGCGCCAACGCCGCCGCGGCCAATGTGAATGTGCCCATCGTGAGCGTGAACACGGCGAGCAACCTGCGCTCGGCCAGTGCCGATGTCAGCGGCGCCGAGGCAAGCGTATCCCAGGCGGAACAGCAGTTGGCGGCGGCGCACGCTCGCGTGGCGCAGGCCCAGGCCAATAACTTCAAGGCGCAGTCCGATCTGGAGCGCTACACGCCGCTGGTCAAGAAGGACGTGATCAGCAAGCAGCAGTTCGATGCCGCGGTTGCGGCCGCGGATGCGGACAAGGCGGCGCTGGCCGATGCCCTGGCCAGTCAGAAGGCCTCTGAAGATGCCGTGCGTGTGGCCCACGAGCGCGAAGCGCAGGCGCGGGCCGGTCTCAAGTATGCGCAGACCGCTCCCCAGCAGGTCGCGGCCCAGAGCGCGCGTGCCAAGCAGGCTGAGGCGCAGGTGCAACAGGCGCAGGCGCAGCTCGATCAGGCCAGGCTGAATCTCAGCTACACCAGGATCGTGGCTCCGGCCGACGGCATCATTACCCGCAAAAGCGTCGAGATCGACCAGAATGTTTCTACGGGGCAGAATCTGCTGACCCTGGTCTCCTTGCAGGATCTGTGGGTGACGGCGAACTTCAAGGAAACCCAGCTCAAGCACATGCACGCCGGGCAGCCGGTGGAGATCCACGTGGACGCGACCGGGAAGGACTACAAGGGCAAAGTGACCCAGATTGGCGGCGCGACTGGCTCCGTGCTTTCGCTCTTCCCGCCCGAGAACGCCACCGGCAACTACGTCAAAGTTGTGCAGCGCATCCCGGTGCGCATCGATTTCACCGATCTGCAAAACGACGATCCGCATCAGCAGTTGCGCCCCGGTCTGTCCGTGGAACCGAATGTGCGGGTGAAGTGAAGTCTTCGGCGAACCGTCCATCGGCGCGCGATCTTGGCCCGGAAAGCAGTGGGGCGGCAAGCCGCCCCGGCTCCACTGCTGCTCCACGTTCCGGTGTCCTCAGCTCGTGTCGCTGAGTGCGCTTGGCAGGCAGTCGCCCTTCAGCCCCTCGGCGATAAGGCTCCGGCCGCGGTAGCCATCCCTCCGCAACCCGGATTGAGGTCGCCGGAACCGCGGAGCTCCTGTCCCGCCGCCGGCCCGCAAGTGGCCAGGCCCGGTCCGTTGCGGATGCGCCTTCATACCATTGCACTTACCTCGTCTCCGTTTTTGCCGATGATTTCCCCTCTCCGGCGCATACTGGTTCCAGATGCCGCTGCTCACTGTTCAACGGCCACGGTTCTCTGTTGACCGTGCCCCGTCTTAACTCCTTTGCTGTCTAGATTCTGGCCACAAGCTATAGAAAGCAAGTATCTTAGCCGTTTTGCCTCCGCGCAAACTGCTGAAAATAAACAGCTTGTTTGCAGGATCTGCTCAAAATATTTTTCTTCGATCTCCCTCCCGTCGCCCTGGATTTTTAAAGCACTTACGCGCGCTGTCCGGCGCTTTTGCACTAAATCCAGTGCAAAATGGCCCGCGAATGGTGCCCGCTCCCGGCCCGCTTGTGCGCGCCGCCGCATCCTGGCTCCGGGCAGGCATGCACCCGCCGGGCTTTTTCGCTTGCCTGGCGGCAAAGGGCGCGACGATCCGCCGTCGAACGATTAAAGTGAAGGCAGCATATCCATGAAAGATTCGATCCAAGTCTCGAAGGAAAATTACCTGAAAGCGATCCTCGAGGGCGAGGCCGAGGGCCTGCAGGTGATCCCGGCCAAGCTGGCCCACTGGCTCGAGGTTTCGGCGCCGGCGGTGACCATGGCGCTGAAGCGCCTGAAACGCGATGGCCTGGTGGAAGTGGGCGGGGATGGCATCGTCCGCCTGACCGCGGCCGGACGCGAGACCGCCTATCGCACCGCGCTGCGTCACCACCTGATCGAGCGTATGTTGAGCGAGGTCTTCGGTATGGGCTGGCATGAGATTCATGAGGAAGCCGAGCGGCTGGAGCACGCCGTTTCTCCTGCTTTCGAGGCCAAACTGAAGGAAAAACTCGGCGAGGGCGGAGCCTGCCCGCATGGCAATGCGGTGTTGCCGGTCAATCCCGCCGAGCGCCGGCGCAAGGGAGAGATCCAGCTTTCGCAGGCTGCGGAGGGAAAATCGTACTCGGTCGTGAGTCTGCAGGAGCGCGATCCCAAATTGCTTGAATTTCTGCATGGCGCCGGCATCGGCCCCGGTATCTCTTTGAAAGTGCTGCGCCAGAGCTACGATGAGACGGTGCTGATCGAAATATCGACCGGAAAATCGATCCTTGGCCGTCCCGCGGCCGAGGCGGTCTGGCTGAAGGCGCTCAAACTGGGGACCGCGAACAAGGGGTAGCGCTGCGGCCCGGATTCGGCCGCTCTTCTGGCTTCAGGTCGGCGGAGCAAGCCGGAGATTGCAGATAATGTTGAATAATTTATTTTATTAACCGTAATTAATGACTTGTGGCATACTTTCGTTATGAGGCAAAGACTGCCTCATCTCCTGGCCACATGTCCACTGAAGTTGTAACCCGCACTGCTGTTTCCGAGCCTTCGTTGCCCGAGGTACACGCGAGCATCGGGATCTCGCGGTCGCCTGTTTACTGGCGGCGGTTGCTTGGTTTTGTGGGGCCAGGGTTTCTGATCTCAGTTGGCTATATGGACCCGGGCAACTGGGCGACGGACATTGCCGGGGGTTCTCGGTTCGGCTATACGCTCCTGTTTGTCATCATGCTGTCGAATCTGATGGCAATCCTGTTGCAGAGCCTGTCGCTCAAACTGGGCATCGCGACGGAGCGCGATCTGGCTCAGCTTTGCCGGGAGAACTACGGAGCCAGGACAAGCTTCGCGTTATGGGTCATGGCGGAGATTGCCATTGCCGCTTGCGATTTGGCAGAGGTGATTGGCTCGGCAATTGCGCTGGAACTGCTCTTTCACGTGCCCCTGCTCGCCGGCGTA